>JAOUJT010000119.1 GCA_029883105.1 Gammaproteobacteria bacterium | reverse complement strand
GAAGTAATATGTGGAGAGCGGTTCTGTTCAGGCCTGTTCATGGCCACGTTCTCCGCCCAGCAACTTGGTCGCCACGGCGGTAAGGCGTTTTTCTACCGAGGCATCAATTTGTGAATCATTACTCACCAGGCGACAACCACCTCGGCTTATTGTTGGATCCTCCAACAGTTGCCAGGTGCGCTGATCATCGTCCGCCAGAGAGAAAGAGGACTTCACTATTTGCATGTCTTCAGCATTAAGGTAGATCTGAATCTCACGCTTACCGACTGGCAGCATGGCCAGGGCCTCACGTATGATGGCAACGATTTCACCGGGATCCGTTTTCAGTTCTCTTCTTACCAACTGGCGGGCGACACTTATGGTCAAGTGCAGCAATTGCTCTTCCACCGTCTCATCCAATTCTTCCAGTGGATGAGTCAAACCTTCCAGCAATTCTGCCAGATAGGTCGATTGCTCAACGATCAGCGCCTGTTCCGCTGCCATCTCTTGCTGTTGTTGCTGATGTTTTTCCTGCAACTCAACACGTTGTTCTTCCAGCTTGGCCAGCGCTTCGTCAAGTGTTGACTTCGCCTCGATCTCCGCCGCCTTCAGGCCCAAGGCATGCCCTTCTGCAAACCCTTCATCATGAGCCTGCTGCTGGATGGCTTCGATCTCACCCAGCGTTGGCAGATTCAACAATTCTTCTTCATCCACATCTTCGATATCGGGCAGAAGGGTCTCCGCAGCGCGTGCCTCATCCATGGCAGGGACTTCCCACCTTTCGTATGCACTGCCCTTAAGGATCTCTGCCATGACTTATCTACCTGCGGTTGCTGTAGTGCTGCTATACAAACTGTTCACCCTTACCACCCAACTGAATGTCTCCAGCATCGGCCATACGTCGGGCGATGGAGAGGATTTCACGCTGTGCTGCCTCTACATCGGACAGACGCACAGGCCCCTTGGCATCCAGGTCATCACGCAGCATGTCTGCCGCACGACGTGACATATTGGCAAGAATCTTCTCTTTGATGCCATCGTCGGCCCCCTTCAGAGCAACGATCAATGTTTCTGCCGGGACCTCGCGCAACAGGCCCTGGATACTGCGATCATCGATGTCGCCCAGATTGTCGAAGACGAACATCAGATCCTGAATCTGCTGTGCCAGCTCTGGATCCACATCACGGATATTTTCAATAATGTCGGTTTCCAAGGCCGTGTCAACAAAGTTGAGAATGTCTGCAGCGGACTTCACACCACCAATGCTGGAGGACTTAAGGTTGGAGGAGCCACCACCAGCAAATTGACGCTCAAGGATATCATCCAATTCATGCAGGGCATTAGGCTGGATGCCATCCAGGGTGGCAATACGTAAGGTCACATCAAGGCGAATCTTGTCCGGTAACAGTGACAATATCTCCGCTGACTGATCCGATTCCAGAAAAGAGAGGACGATGGCGATGATCTGGGGATGCTCCACACGGATCATTTCAGCAATGGCACGAGCTTCCATCCAGCGCAGGGCTTCCAGTCCCTTTGATCCTTTACCCAGCAGGATACGGTCGATAAGACTATCGGCCTTATCCTCACCCAGGGCTTTAACCAAGACGTTACGAATATAATCTTCTGCTTCCAATCCCAACGAGGTCTGGCTGTCTACGATATCGCAAAACTCAGCTAATACACCCCGCACCATATCGCGTGAAACGTTGCCGAGGTTTGCCATTGCAGAACCTAGAGACTGGACCTCCTTAGGGCCCATATGCTTCATCACTTCGGCAGCATCCTGCTCACCGATCACCAGTAACAGGATCGCTGCTTTATTCACTCCGGCCACCTGGGGCTTCTTCTTTTTTAGCGGCAGTTCTGTCTTTATTTCTTGCTCAGCCATGGACCAAATTCTCCACCGTACTTAGACGGTTAGTAACACTATATCAAAGCTTGTAAAGGGCCTATAGATTGTCCGCTTCGCCACCCAATACCCAGGCACGAACCACCGTAGCCACGCGTTTGGGATCCTGTTTGGCCAAATTCTTCGTTGTCTGCAGATTGGTCTCGTAGTCAGCAACCTGGATCTCGCGTTCCAGTTCCTGCTGCATACGATCCTTTTGGCGCTCCAGTTCGGTCAGCTCTTGCTCTTCCTCAGAGATAGGTTCTGGTACCTGAGCCAGATTACGCAGGATGGGCTTGAGGATGATAAATACCAGGAACAGTACCACCATGGCACCAATGACTTGCTTGGCGATGTCCCAGAACCAGGGCTGCTCCCACAATGCCAGCGCGACCATGGCCTCTTCAGCAATAAAAGCTGCATTGATAACATTTACGCTATCACCACGAGATAGATTGAAACCGACCGCTTCTTTTACCAGAGCGGTAATCCGCTCCATCTCATCCTCATTGCGAGGAACCCGAACCGTTGTGCCTTCTTCATTGCTGCGCTGGTGATCATCCACCACGACGGCTACTGATAACCTACGTACACCACCGGTAGGATTACGGGTATGACTGATGGTTCGGTCTACTTCGTAGTTTATGGTGGCCCTACTTTTTGAGCGTATCTTGCGTTCCTTGTCTGAGTTAGCGCCACGCTCAACCTGCTCTGGAACCTGGGTTTCACCAGGCGGCTCGTTGGACAGGGCACCGGGTATACCACTTTCACTCTGGCCCATCGTCTGTTCTGCCTGACGTTGTTCACTGCGCACCGCTGCCTGATCTGGATTATAGAGTTCCTGGGTCTGCTCTGTGACGGTAAAATCGACATCTGCCACCACCTGAGCACGGACGCCATTGGGCCCAACGATGGGCTGAAGGATATTCTCGATACGATCGATATAGGTCTTTTCCAAGCGTCGAGAAAATGAGAATTGTCTTTCGTTCAATTCCATCTCGGGAGAACGTTCCTTGGTACTGAGCAGGCGGCCACCTTGATCGACGACAGTAACAGTCTCCGGTGTCAGACTGGGTATACTGGAGGCCACCAGATGCACAATGGCATCTACCTGCTTCTGCTCCAGCCGACCACCTTGCGAAAGATTTACCACCACAGAAGCTGTGGTCTTTTCCCTCTCACGAACAAAAACCGATTGTTTCGGAATGGCCAGGTGTACACGGGCAGCAATGACGCCCTCGATACTGCTAATGGAACGGGATAATTCTCCCTCCAGGGCACGATGATATCGCGCCTTTTCCATAAACTGGCTAACACCAAACCCTGAACTTTTCTCATCCAGGATTTCAAAACCGTCATTGCCGCCACGAGGCAGACCCAGTACCGCCATTTTAATTCGGGTTTCATGCACACGAGCAGCTGAAACCAAAATAGAACCGTCTTTGCCATTGACCTTATAGCGTATTCCTTCCGCTTTCAGGGCTTCGACTACCTCCCCGGCATCTTTATTTTCCAGGTTGGTGTAAAGGGTGTCGTAAGTGGGCTCTTGTGACCAAAGCAGTACCAGCACAGAAGCAGCCACGATGGCCGCAAAACCGACAACAAAACCGGCCTGCTTGGCTCGAGGCAAGCGTGAAAAGCCTTCTAACTGGGCCGCGATGGTGGCCGATTTCACCATTTCCATAAATCTCGTTTAGACCTCTTTGTACCTGTGGTTCAGTCAGGATTCGTTATTGTGTTTATCTGTTAAACCTGGGTGTTCTGAATCTCTTTGTAGGCTTCAATGAGCTTGCTACGTACCGTCAACATGGTCTGAAAAGCTACTCCGGCCTTCTCTTTGGCCAACATAACCTCCGCCAGCGAAACGTTTTTATCGCCCATCTCAAAGGCCGTCGTTGCATCCTTCGATGCCATCTGTAACTCATTCACACTATCGATCGACTGTTTGAGCATCTCCCCAAAGCCCGGCGTAACGGCATCGGCAGCCTGAGTAGGTGGCACACCTTGTTGCGCAGCAGTGGCCATGGTCTTCATTTGCGTAAGCAATGCGTTGACGTTTATTTCACTCATCGTCTGATCTCGTGTTGGGTTCTATCGTAATATTTAAGCAATTTTTACGCCATTTAAGCTAAGGCAGCTCGATACCGGCCTCTCGCATTTGTGCCAGTTTATACCGTAAGGTACGTTCACTTATACCCAATTGAGAGGCTACATCCTTGCGATTACCGCTTTTTAACGCCTCAACAATCATGGCAAACTCCTGATTCTTCAGGTTTGTCCCCAAAGAAGCCATATTGTCCGATTCAGCATCAACCGCAGCAGGGCCTGACTCTGTCTGTATAACAAGGGAGGGAGCACGGCTGCTTACACTATTTGCCATTTGTTCAAAATGTACATCCACCGCCTGTATGGTATCACCGCGTTGCAGGATCAGCGCGCGTTGAATCACATTATCTAGCTCCCGAACATTGCCAGCCCATGAATGCTTTGCAAAGGCCTGCTGCGCCTCCTTCGAGAGAGTGGGTATCGCTCTTCCCGCACGCTTGGCATGCAATTCAAACAGATATTTCGCCAAAGGCAGGATATCCAAAGGACGATCACGCAAGGCGGCAATATGCATAGGAAAGACGTTCAACCTGTAGTACAAATCCTCACGAAAAGTCCCCTTGCCAATCTCTGTACGCATGTCACGGTTGGAGGTAGCCAATACCCGTACGTCCAACTGAATCAATTTGCGACCACCGAGACGCTCCACCTCTTTCTCCTGCAATACCCTCAACAACTTGGCCTGCAGGCCCATGTCCATTTCAGATATCTCATCCAGTAACAGGGTGCCTCCCTGTGCCTGTTCAAATTTTCCCGGGTTGGCCTGATAGGCACCGGTAAAGGCCCCTTTCTCGTAACCAAACAGGGTTGCCTCCAGCATGTTCTCGGGAATGGCAGCACAATTCACCGCGATAAAGGGCTTCTCCGCACGTGGCGAATATCGGTGTATATAGCGGGCCAGCACTTCCTTACCACTGCCGCTTTCACCAGTAATCATCACCGTAGCGTCACTGTCGGCCACACGCTTGGCCAGTTCACGTAATTCCTCGGTACTGGGGTCTTCGCCGACCAAATCGCGCTCTTCTACGCCCGGTTCTCCGATGTATTTCGCCACCTGACTCACCAGCACATCGGCTTCAAAGGGTTTAACCAAATAATCCACCGCACCATCGTGCATGGACTCCACCGCTTTTTCGATGGTACCAAATGCCGTCATGAGTAAAAAAGGCATCTCCGGACGCTGTGTCTTAACGGATTTCAACAGAGTATGGCCATCCATATTGTCCATCTGCACATCACTGACGATCATCGCCACCGACTCTTGCTCCATCTTCAACAATGCCTGCTTGCCGTCCTCTGCTGCAATCACTGTATAACCCGCCATTTCCAGCGTCTCGCACAAGGCCTCGCGCAATGCGGCGTCATCTTCTACGACCAGTACTGCAGACTCACTCATGTTCGCTTATCACCTTTAAATTGTACCGGCAGACGTAGGCCAAATTGACTCCCCTCTCCCACTATTGATTGTAGCCACAGCTCGCCCTGATGGGCCTTTGCTACGGCCTGCACCACTGCCAAGCCCAGACCTGTGCCATTGGCTCGAGTGGTATAAAAAGGCTCAAAGATACGAGCCTGGGTTTCGGCATCGATACCGGGGCCGGTATCCTCGACGATGATATCCAGCCACGGTCCCTCGGCTTTGGTGCGCACTGTTAATCTACCACCCTTGCCCATGGCTTGAATGGCATTACTGGCCAGATTCAATATGGCACTGGCAAGGATGTCGCGATTGCACCGCACCAGGGTATCGCCTGCCTCGTCTTCCAATAACAGCTCTGTGTTCGAATTATCCAGTTCTGCATCCAGATTATGTACCAAGGCATCGATCAGTTCAGAAACCGGAACGGATTCGCCACCGCCCATTTCACCGCGGGCAAAGATCAGCATATCACTGACCAGCTTTTCCAGATGCTTGATGCTGGCGCTTACCTTGTCAGTAAACTTTACCCGCTTGGCCTCTTCCAATGGTTGACGTAAATGAGAGAGATAAAGCATGGCGGACGATAAGGGTGTACGAATTTGATGCGCCAGTGATGCCACCATCTCGCCCATCGCCGTCAAGCGCTTGTGCTGGTTCATCTTCTCTTGCAACACGCGACCTTCGGTCACATCATTGATCATCAGGATCTGCCCCGGCTCGCTGCCCAATGGACAGGTAGACAGGCTCACCAGGCGTCCACTGCGTAGTTGCAGATCCACTCCGCTCTCGGCATTGGGTTCAAAAGCACGCACAATAACATCACGCCACAGCTCACCACTCAGGGGTTCGCCTAACAGATCCATCGCTGCCGGATTGGCCTCGGAGATACGGCCAGTACCGTCCATGACCACCACTCCGGCAGGCAAGGCAGAAAGCAGACTATCCAGCCGCTCCGCCAGCCGTTCTTTCTCTTTGTAGTGTTCCAGCTTTTCACTGTGGGCGACCGCCAGCTCTTCATTCAGCTCATCGACCCGCTCTTCCAGATCGTGATATGAACTGGAGAGCTGTTCCGACAAACGATTAAAGGTAGAGAATGCCTCTTCCAACTCCAGGGCATTCTCACTTCGACTTTTTTCAGCAGGTTTATCGCTCACGGCGTACACGCATTATTTCCCTAAACACTCAGGCCGCTGTGGCCTCAGCCTCGGTTCGACGCTGGTTAATACCATATTTACGTAGCTTTTCCACCAATGTGGTACGACGCAAGTGCAGACGTTTCGCGGCATGCGCGACGATGCCACCGGACTCATCCAATGCCTGTTTGATCAGGGAACACTCTACGTCACTTAAATGCTTTTTCAGATCGATGCCATCACCGGGTAATAGATAGTGATCGCTGTAGTCGGTATCAGCCACCAAAGTATCATCCGCCGTTGTCCTCATCTGCTCGCTACGACGAACGGTTTCCAGGAGTTTGGCCGGTAGCTGCTCCACGTCGATAAGCTGTTCTGGGTACATAATCACCAGACGCTCAACCACGTTGGACAATTCACGCACATTGCCCGGCCAGGCATATTGCCCCAAGACATCCAGGGCACGATTGCTGAAACTGATTTGTCCGCGCTGTTCCTGGCTGATACGACCTACCAGTTCACTCACCAACAAGGAGATATCACCGATACGCTCACGCAGAGGTGGCATATCAATGGGAAAAACATTCAACCGATAATAGAGATCCTCTCGGAACAGCCCCTGCTGGATCAACTGTTCCAGATTGCGATGGGTGGCGGCAACAATACGTACATCGGCGGTAATGCTTTTATTGCCTCCGACGCGTTCAAATACCCGTTCCTGTAATACCCTCAGCAACTTTACCTGCATATTCAGGCTCATATCACCGATCTCGTCGAGAAACAGGGTGCCGCCCTCGGCCAATTCAAAGCGACCCTTGCGACTACTGATGGCACCGGTAAAGGCGCCCTTTTCGTGACCAAACAACTCGCTTTCCAACAACTCGGCGGGAATGGCACCACAATTAACCGGCACAAAGGGTTTGTCAGTACGAGAGGAGTGGTTGTGCAGGCTGCGGGCGACTACCTCTTTGCCGGTACCCGACTCACCCAGGATCAACACATTGGCCTCTGAGTCGGCCACCTGTGACATTAACTGGCGGACATTCTGCATAGACGAGCTCCGGCCCACCATGGCAGAGAAAGGCAAGGCATCATCATCGGTCTGGTTACCGATTTGCTCTAAAAACTGATTCAGTTCGCCCTGATTGATTGGATACTGTAAATACATGCTCACCCCTTTGAGTGGCGACAAACTCATTTCATTTGAGCCAAGCTGAACCACCGACACACCAGGCAGCATGGCCGTCAGTGCATTGACGTAGGTCTGAGCAATGTTTACTTCATCACAACCCAAGACCACAAACGCCGGTTTCCCGTCATGCCCCAGAACCTGGGCCCAATTTGAATCAAGGGCGAGAGAGATGGGAGACCACTCGAGGAATTCCAGAATGGTTCGAAGCGACTCTCGGCGCTCCTTATCACTGTCTATTAACCAAACACTGGCCCTGCTCATGCCAAGTCTCCCATTGTTTTTATCCGCTCCAGCACTCAAATTGATCAATTTTTGATCAACGATGATCTAGAACAATCAATACCTTAGGAGTAATAGTTAACATGAGTTTTAGGAAATGTCAAAAAATCGACGTTTATTTGTGGGCAGCAGGCAGTGACAAAAAGCTAATCTGGGATCTCAGACGGACTTATTTCCGGACTAAAAGCTTGGAAAAGCGATTTTATGATTTTTTATGACGTGAATTGGCAATTTGGCGTCGATGATGACGAAAAAGGAGCTTTTCCAGCATATCCGAGCTCGCCGTATCCAATCCTTGAAGTTCGAAGCGGCTGTTATACGAACCATTTACCGACTCCTGAGCCAGTAATTTGGCGTAAAAGACCAAGGGCTTGGGATATTCCATCAGCAGGTATAGCTCGATACGCATGATGCTGTCCAAGGGATAATTG
>JAOUJT010000381.1 GCA_029883105.1 Gammaproteobacteria bacterium | reverse complement strand
CTGCTGGCCTTGAACGCCGCCATCGAGGCGGCCCGTGCCGGAGAACAGGGCCGGGGTTTTGCCGTGGTGGCCGACGAGGTGCGTACCCTGGCCTCGCGTACCCAGCAATCCACCGCAGAGATACAACAGATGATCGAACGGCTGCAGGGCGGAGCCCGTAACGCCGTGTCAGTGATGGAGAGCGGAAGTAATCAGGCTCAGCACAGCGTGGTTAAGGCCGCAGAGGCGGGTAAGGCGTTGGAGGTGATTGCGGCGATGGTTACCACCATTACCGATATGAATACGCAGATTGCCAGTGCCGCAGAGGAACAGACGGCAGTCACCGATGAGATCAATCGCAATGTGGTGAACATCAATGATGCCACCAGTTCGATCTCTGAAGGTGCCAGTGAGGTAGCCGATGTGGGCGAACATCTGGTGGCCTTGTCCCAAGGTCTGAATGCGCTGGTGAGTCAGTTTAAGATTAAATAGAACGGTTAGCAGACAATAAAAAAGGGAGCGAAAGCTCCCTTTTTTAATCAACAAATTTACCCTGGACTAGAATTCGCCTTCACGGAAGATAGGCTTTTGCTCATGTTCCCAGGCAGTGAAACCACCGGCCAGAGAGTAGACATCGGCAAAGCCCATATCCTGCAGGGTCTTGGCTGCCATGGCACTACGGCCGCTGGTGGCACAGTAGACGACGACCGGACGATTACGCGCCTCGCGCAGGGTCTCATTGCTCTTCGGGTAGTCCACATCGGCAGCGGCCTCGATGATGCCGCGGGGTACCAGCATGGCGTGTTCAATATGGCCATGGATAAACTCACCAGGCTCGCGCACGTCAACGATCAACAGTTCGCTCTTTTCGTCTTTCATCTTTAACAGTTCATCACCGGATACCTCGGTGATCTGTTTCTTGGCTTCCATTACGAAGTCCATCAGGCCTTTTGCCATGTAGTAGCTCCTTGAATCGGTTGAGTAGCAGTTTTGAATATGTGTCGATGTTAGACATCGACACACATATCAGGAATGGCTGAAATTATTCTCTTATCCGGCGGTGGGTGCAAGCCGGGATTGTAAAACCTTGATGTCAGTGATCACGGGCTGACACTGTGTGCCCTCGCAAAGGTAGGCACAAACGGTAACAGTAGCTTCTTTTTGCGCCAGGGCAGAGGGTAGTCCTGCGGCCGAACTTGCTATGGCATAGATCTGAGTACGAGGGGCATACAGTGTTGTTGCGGCGGTAAGCCATGAGGATAATTCTTCGTTCGTGCCGCGAATTACCACAGTCTGAGCGGGATAGAGGTATTCCTCTAGTGCTGTGAGCAGGGCATTGTGGGCATAGGGTAGCTTCGATATGGGCATCCAGCAGGCCCTGAGGCAGCGCTCGGTCGCCAGCAGATAACGTGGCTCTCCCAGCAGGTTGCCCAGTCGTTGCAGAGCGGTGGCAGCCACACCGTTACCTGAGGGGATGGCCTCATCCATGGTGGGCTTGGGTCGATGGATCAAGGCCTCGTGTTCGTGCTCGGTAAAGAAGAAACCACCCGACTCAGGGTCTTCGAACCGGTACAGCAGGGCATCCGCCAGCTGGATGGCAAACTGGCAGTCTTCACTGCGCCAGTGCACCTGTAGCAGATGCAACAGAGCATCCAATAGGAAGGCATAATCGTCCAGATAGGCATTGTGCAGGCTTTGACCGTCTTTATGGCTGGCATAGAGACGGCCATCCTTCCACATATTCAAGCGGATAAAGTCGACGGCTTGCAGGGCCGAATTGATCAGGCTGTCGTCCTGCAGAGATTGTCCCGCCAGGGCCATGCCCTTGATCATCAGCGCATTGGCACTGCTCAGAATCTTGCTGTCGGTGGCGGGACGGATACGCAGCTTTCTTGCAGCGAGAAGTTTTTCACGGCCACTCTCTAATAGAGAATGGATCTGTTCGGCGTTCAAATCAATGTTAGCGGCGATTTGTTCCAGAGACTGGAAGACATGCGGGTACCAACGGCCTTCAAAGTTTGCTTCACGGTCAAAGCCGTAGTGGGGGGCAAGGCAGGCATATTCCTGGTCGCTCAATAGCGATCTTAATTCGTTCTGTTGCCAGACGTAGTAGAGGCCCTCTTCTCCCTCG
>JAOUJT010000380.1 GCA_029883105.1 Gammaproteobacteria bacterium | reverse complement strand
TGGAATGACTAGAGGGCTGGTAATGTATTGCGTCTCAACATGGGTACAGGCGGTGCTACCAAGTATCGTTAAGATGATCGCGATTCCCCGCATCAAGACCAATATCCTCATCCTTGCGCTCCTGTCTATGCTTCTGCTTTATCTCTTTCCTGGACTGGTCTATGCGATGATGTGCATCTACAACGGCATTGCTTAAGTCCAGGCGTTGTTTGGTGGCTTCGGACTTTGCCTTGTGGGCGTTGCCACGAAAGAACAGCGCAAGCCCGGAGGCAATCAGGGCCAGCAGACCCAGCAACTTATTCACGCGGGTTCTCCTTTTCGGTTTTCTCGCGCGCCCACCATATACCCAGTACCGCGCCCGCAGCGGCGGCGAAATCGACACCACTCATTGCCGGTACCTCACCCAAACCGGGAATTGTTAAACCGGCCAGGATGAACTTGATCAGCACCACCAGCAGGGATATGGCAACAAAGGTCAGGGTGATGGATGGGTGGCCACGGCTGTCTTTTAAATACATGCTTAAACCCTCGTTACAGCGTCTTCGATGGAGAGTATGCCCGGCACATACACCGTCTTTGGTTTGCGGAATCGTTGCGGCACCGACACGGCGGTCAGGCTATTGAGGCGCGCGTCACGAAATGGCCCGGCAATAGAGATGTGTACCCACTGGCCGAACTCATGAATGAGCTGGTCATACCGCGGCAGGTTGGCTTCTATCCACTGTGCCACCTGCAAGGGTGTGTAGCCGGTAACGGTAAAGTCAGCGGCCTTGCCAATACAATGCTGTGAGGAGGATGATCCACGTATGAGTTTGTTGAGCGCCAGCGGTCGATAGCCACTGCTGATATTCACCGGGCCCAGTTCGTTGCGGATGGGCTGCAATAACTGTTTGCACAACAGCCGCAGGTTTGAATAGATAAGGCCTCCCGGTACCACGGACATGTCGATGCCGTGACGTACCGCCGTCTGCGAACGGGTGAATTCGTCCAGGTAGAAATTGGGTGAGAGTTTGATTCTGTCCATGCCGCCAGATTAGGCGGATGCAACGAAGGTTTGACGGGGGAACCGGTTCCGGGGGAATGTATCAGAGGATAAAGTTATTACACTACACGCGCTTGCACACTGCAAGCCTCAGAACAGATCACCCTGCCCATCATCCCGTATGCCCTCCACCCTGCGGCGCAGCTTGCGGATGCCGCGTTCGGTGTAGCCGTATTGCCTGGCCAGCTCGGCGTTGCTGGTACCGGCCGCCGCCAGAGCGTGGATCTGTTGTTCCCTGGCCGCTCGCAGCGCTTCCGCGCAAAGGGGGATCTCGATCTCTTCTCTGCTGTAATAGTTGACCAGCGCGCGTAGAGCCTCCATGCCGATGAGTGGCACCAACCAATGATCGGCATTTACGGTAGACGGTACGCAGAGCCGAATACCGCCGCGCTCCTCGACGATCACCAGTGCGGCCGCCATGCCCACCACGTCGATAAGTTCCTGGACGGATGCGGGGAGGTGATCTATCTGGATGGATTCGAGGGGCATCATATTTACACCGTGGGGATCTGTTCAACGACGTCTTTGAGCGTGGGCCAGCGCTTGCCGCCCTCAGCCACCTGCACAAACGAACTGCGTATGCGGGCGGCCCCATGTTGCTTGCTCTTTTGGCTCCAGGGGCGCTTCGGCCACATCTCGATGATCCAGCGCTCCGCCACCATCGACATGGTATCGGCGGCGGGCACACCTTCCAGCCCCAACAGGATCAGCTCGGCCATGCTGCCGCATACAGTACGGGTGAACCACTCCGGGATATCTCTCGGACTGGGGAAGGTCTTCAGCAGATCGATGGTTTGGGCGCTCTTGGACTGCGGCCGTGCATTGGTTGACGGCGATATCACCGCCAGCGCGGTGGACTGATCGCCACGGGAGGTCACCGACTCCAACACGCGCTTCAGGTAGTTGTGGTTAGAGAGGGGTTTAAAGCCCCCTTGATCCTGCTTTACGCGCATGGCCTGTATGGTCTCGGTCAGCCCGGCGGCCAGACCCTGTTGTTCCGGGTACAGGTCCAGTACCTCACGCGCCAGACGCAGCGCCCGATCATTGGCCAGGTCTCGACTGGGGGAACG
>JAOUJT010000117.1 GCA_029883105.1 Gammaproteobacteria bacterium | reverse complement strand
ATCGGGATTGGCCGGTTGCAGCCTTATCCCATTTGCCTCGACATAGAACTTTTTCAGGGTGACCTGCTCACCGTTGATCATCGCAACCACCGACTCTCCATTACTGGCAGTTTCGCGCTTCTCCACAACAATGAGGTCCCCATCCTGAATATTGTCATCCACCATGGAATGACCTCGCACCTTCAGGGCATAGCTATTACGACGCACCATGGTAGTTGGCACCGAGACCTGCTCTTGCTGCTCACACAGGTCTACCGGCAGCCCGGCAGCCACCCAGCCCAAGAGCGGAATCTCAGTCATCTCGACGGTTAGAAAATCAACCGGTTCCAGCTCTTGGGTCCACTCCGGGCGTTGGTTCTTCGGGATCAACATGCTAATTTGTGCCATTATCTCGCTCCAAATCTAATTTTCTCCCCCCAGGATGAAACTTACTGTGCGGCGTGGTATAAATCAAATGAATTTTCAGTATCTTAGGTAGGTTTATGAATAAGAAGTCTCAATATCTGATTGCCCTGGTGGTTATCGTGCTGGCGACCGTTAGCGGCGTACTTTTTAGTAAATGGCTAAACCAGAAACAGGGATTGCCACAGGATATGGAGGCCATCGTCCTACCGCAAAGCCGCCCTGTCGCCCACTTCACTATGGTAGACCATAACGGTAAGCATTTTGGCATGGAACAATTGAAGGACAAGTGGACCTTTATGTTCTTTGGCTATACCCATTGCCCGGACGTCTGTCCTAGCACACTGGCGGTTATGAACAGTGTTGCACAAAGCATAGAGGAGGAAGATGGTTCACTGGACAATGTTCAGTTCGTCTTTGTCTCTGTGGATCCGGATCGTGACAGTCCACAACAACTGAAAGAGTACCTGGCATATTTCAACCAGTCCTTTATCGGTATTACCGGTGAACGTCAGCAGATCGATGCTCTGACCCGCCAAATGAGCGTCATGTATTTCCTCAACAACAAGAAAGACAAAAAGGACTACTCGGTGGATCACAGTGCAGCCATACTGCTGACCGAACCTTCAGGGGGATTGCGCTCCTTGTTCAGCACCCCGCATATACCTGAAAGTATCTTCAAGTCTTTCAAGATCATACGTAAACACTACTCATAACGGAAAAAAACATGACCAGTCAGCCCAAACGCTCCGAATCCGGGGCCGGCCTTGTTGATTATATCAAGGCCCTGCCACAATATCTGTTGCCCCATCATATACTGTCACGCTTACTGGGACATCTAACCCATGCCCGCCACCGTGGCTTTAAAAACTGGTTTATCAGAAAAATATCCACTACCTATCAAATCAACATGGATGAAGCAATAAGCAGTAATCCTGATGATTACGAACACTTTAATGCCTTCTTTACCCGTGCACTAAAGCCCGGTACCCGTAGCTTCATCGGCGGTGAAGAGATCATCAGCAGCCCGGTAGATGGTGCTATTAGTCAACGGGGCAAGATCGAACAGGGCCGTATTTTCCAGGCCAAGGGGCGCAGCTACAGCGTGTTGGAACTGCTGGGAGGCGATGAGAAACTGGCACAACAGTTTGAGGATGGCGAGTTTGCCACCATCTACCTGTCACCCAAGGATTATCATCGTATCCACATGCCCATTAGTGGCAAGCTGGAGGAGATGGTCCATGTTCCAGGTCGCTTGTTTAGTGTGAATCCTGCCACAGCCCGTGTGATCCCGCGCCTGTTTGCGCGTAATGAGCGCGTAGTCAGTATCTTTAATACCGAGGCTGGCCCCATGGCAATGGTTATGGTGGGGGCGATATTTGTCGCCAGTTGCGAAACGGTCTGGGCCGGTGAGATTACACCGCCTGCAGGTAAAAAGGTTCGTAGCTGGGATTATCGTCAGGCCAACGATGCCCCGACACTGGCCAAGGGCGATGAGATGGGACGCTTTAATATGGGCTCCACCGTCGTGATGTTATTGCCCAAGGGCAGCTGTGCGTGGGATGCATCGGCCCAGCCGGGAGCCAAGGTAGAGATGGGCCAGGTGCTGGCCAAACGCGGTTAATCGAACCCTGCTAGGCACGCTCGAAGGGAAAGGCGATGACATCCGCGATGTCATCGCTACCCAGGGCCAACATCAACAGCCGATCCAACCCCAACGCTACTCCGGCACTGTCTGGCAATCCCTGTTGCAGGGCTGCTAGCAGATGTTGATCCTCGGGGACATCCCACTTACCTGCTTCTCTGCGTTGTGCCCGTTCGGCCTGGAAACGTAACGCCTGTTCAGTGGGATCAGTCAGTTCATGAAACCCATTGGCCAGCTCCATCCCCCCCAGATACAACTCAAAGCGATGGGCAAAGCGGGCATCGCTCGGATCCAATCTTGCCAACGAGGCCTGACTAGCAGGAAAGTGGGTAATAAACACCGGTTGCTGTTTCGGCAATTGCGGCTCGATCACTTGGCTGATCAACAGATCCAGCCAGTCATCACGCTGGGCCTCATCACTATCCATCTCAATATCGATACCATACTCACTCGCTAGCTGTGCCAGTGTCTCTACCGTAGCGGCCAACGGGTCGATGCCTAAATAGCGCTCAAAGGCCTCGGTATAGCGTAGTGACAGCGTCTCAGCCAGCTCCATATCAGTCGCTAGCAATTGACGAACCAGAGCCTCTACTTCAGCCATCAGCGCATTCTGATCGAAGCCTGGGCGATACCATTCCAACAGGGTAAATTCCGGATTGTGTCTGCGACCTATCTCGGCATCACGAAACACCTTACAAATTTGGTATATAGGCCCGCTGCCAGTCGCTAATAAGCGCTTCATGGCAAACTCTGGTGAGGTGTGCAGGTAGCGAGTTTGATCCTGGTAGGATGAGCTGACGCGGAGACTATCTATGTGAGGATCCGTCGTACCATATTGAGACAACAGGGGTGTCTCCACTTCCAGAACGGTACGTTCATCAAAAAAGCTACGGATACGGGACAGGCAGTCCGCTCTTAATCGCAGGGCCTTCAATGAGGCAGTGGCTTGCCAGTCGCTGTGTTCAGTCATTGATCTGTCATAGGACTGTTATGAGGAAGGCCCCCGGTAGCAGACTACCGGGAATTCGAATCTATTCCTTGGAGCGAGAGATATATTCACCACTACGGGTATCGACCTTGAGTACATCACCAATGTCGATAAACAACGGTACCTGTACCACAGCGCCAGACTCCAGGGTCGCCGGCTTGGTCGCGCCGGAAGCGGTATCGCCGCGCACACCGGGATCCGTCTCACTCACTGTAAGGATGGCGTGATTGGGAGGGGTAACACTGATGGGATTACCGTTCCACAAGGTAACGATGCACTCATCCTGTTCCTTAATCCACAGCTTGGCATCGCTGACAGCCGCTTCATCGGCCGCCACCTGTTCATAGGACTCCGGGTCCATAAAGTGCCATGCCTCTCCATCGTTGTAGAGGTACTGCATATCCACATCGGTAACATCGGCTGCTTCGACCTTTTCACCAGACTTAAAGGTACGTTCAATCACACGGCCAGTCTTGAGGTTACGGATCTTTACCCGGCTAAAGGCCTGGCCCTTACCTGGTTTAACAAACTCGTTTTCGATGATGGAGCAAGGATCATTGTCGAGCATGATCTTGAGGCCGCGCTTGAAATCGGTAGTACTGTAACTCGCCATAACAAAAAATCCTAACTATATGGAGATAATGAAGTTTTCAGCCCAGTTTGTTTTACCCAGACTTTTCAAAGCCTTAGAGTTTACCATAATTTTACGCCGTGGTTGCCTATTTGTAAGGCCTTACGACATACACTATGACGGTATCGAATAGACGCTTCTGTTATGATCACATCCAGAGACAAATAGCACTACGGACCATGAGCCAGTATAAAATACTCCCCCTAGCCCCGGTAAGTTG
The DNA here is from genome assembly GCA_029883105.1 of Gammaproteobacteria bacterium. GTDB lineage: Bacteria > Pseudomonadota > Gammaproteobacteria > Thiohalospirales > Thiohalospiraceae > JABURT01. The sequence goes on along the minus strand of JAOUJT010000117.1, from coordinate 4,609 downwards.
GCAACAGTTACAGGCACAGGCGATCCGTAGCCCGGAACAACTGTTGCGGAGGCTACAACTGCCCGCCAGTTTACTGGCTGAGATAGAGAATTCCAGTCTGGCGTTCAGCCTGCGTGTGCCAGAACCCTATTTACAACGTATCGAGCCCGGCAATCCAGACGATCCCCTGTTGCGGCAAATTCTGCCCCTAGCTGAAGAGTTACACACTACCAAGGGTTTTAGTTGTGATCCGGTAGGTGATGGTGCGGCCCGAAATCTGCCCGGTCTGTTACACAAATACCATGGCCGGGTACTGATCATTACTACCGGGTCCTGCGGCATACATTGCCGTTATTGTTTCCGCCGCCATTATCCCTATAACGATGACCGTCTCAGCGATGATCATTGGCAAGGTATACTGGGATATCTGCGTGAGGATCCGAACATCACCGAGGTCATACTCAGTGGCGGTGATCCGTTGACCTTGAGTGACCAGCGATTGCAAAATCAGCTCCAGGATCTGGCCGAGATCCCACATCTACAACGCCTGCGCATCCATAGCCGACAACCCATCGTCCTGCCGCAACGCGTGAATGACGAACTTCTACAAATGTTGGCCAAGTCTCGTCTACAAACCGTATTGGTGGTGCACGTCAACCATGCCAATGAGCTGGATGGCGAGGTGAAGGCCTGCATGCAACAACTCAAGCAGGCGGGTATTACGCTACTAAATCAGTCGGTACTACTGAGGGGTGTGAATGATGATGCCAACAGTCTATGTGAATTGTCAGAGCGTCTGTTTGAATGCGGCATCCTGCCCTATTACCTGCATCAACTGGATCGGGTAGTGGGCGCGGCCCATTTTGAAGTGGATGAACTACAGACACGTTCACTGATGGAAGAATTACGCAGGCGCCTACCCGGTTACCTGGTACCGAAGCTGGTCAGTGAGCAAGCAGGTGCGGCCTATAAGCTGCCTCTGGATGTATCGATATCGACTTAGCTAATTCCACAGAAGCCCTGAACATCCATTGCTCCTATGGATACCCCCTACTGTCAGGCCCTGACCTATTACCTGAATCCGCTTGCGATAAATATAATCACAGTGCCAGCCTATTTACTCAAAGCATATATGGAAATATAGGGACTTTTCAGGTTATAACTATGGCTACGTAATCACAAACACATGAATACCTATGGTCACAGCTGAAAATACTCCCCGCTTACTGGTAATTGACCCCGTGGGCATACTCAGTAAGAAGCTTATACAGCAATTACAGAACAGTAATTTCAATACCAAGGCCCTGCTAATTAGTTCAGACGAAGAGCTACAACATGCTCTACAAAAGGCTGGCTGGAGCCTGATACTGCTTAGCCCTGACACAGAACAGGGTATGATCCGAGACATACTAAAATACAAAGCAAATAAAGATCCCGACCTGTCCATCCTGTTGTTCAGTGATACGTATCAGTATTCATTGCTGGAACCGCTATTACAACAAGGTATACACAGCTTTATCGATATAGGCAGGACAGCACTTGTTCCTCACCAGATTCAACAAGCCGTCACTGATACACGCAAGGCTCGTGATTACCGTTCACAGCAACTCGAATTCAATCAGTTAGAGAAGCGCTTCATTAATCTCATGGAGGGTTCCAGAGATGCCATTGCCTATGTCCACGATGCCACGATCATCCTTGCCAACAGCAGTTTCGCGAAACATGTTGGCTTTAAGCTGAGAGAGGATCTGCAAGGGACACCTCTACTGGATCTAATCTCTGAACAAGACCAAGGATCGATAAAAGAATTGTTAACCCATTTTAATAATGGGACACCACTAACGGAGTCCATTGCCACCAATATCAGAGGGGCTCGCAACATACCGATCCCGGTACTAATGGAAATGGTCCCCACCCAGCACAACGGTGAACCCAGCATACTCATTTTTATACGTGAGCAGTCCACGAATAAAGAGTTGGAAAATAAACTGCGGACACTCAAGAATCAGGACATCCTAACCGGATTATTTAACCGCCAATACTTCCTGGATAAATTACAGGTCTTATTGGATAAAAATAAGACAGAACATGGAGAGCATGCCCTGCTCTATATCGATATGGATAATTTCAATGAATTGAAAAACCGTATTGGTGTGGCCGGTAGCGATCTGTTATTGGTGGAGATTGCAGAACAACTGCGTAGCCTGCTAAAGATCACCAATTTCACCTCACGCTATGATGGCAATGTGTTTACCGCACTCGTGCAAAACTGCGATGAGGCCAAGGCGACACAAACAGCTAATCGTGTGCTCAGAAGCATAGAAAATCACATCGCTGAAGTCGAAGGTCGTACAGTCACTGCAACCTGTAGCATCGGTATTAGCTTGATTAATGATTCTGCGCCTAATCTGAAGGAGGTCCTCAACCGCGCCTACAAGGCCTGCGTTATGGCCAGTAATGCCGGCGGCAATCAGCTTAAGTTCTATATTCCCATGGATGATGAACTGGCAGATCAAGAACGTCTGTCCAACTGGGGCAAACGTATCAAACAGGCCATAGAGCAAGAACAGTTGCACCTGGTCTACCAACCCATCGTCAGTCTGCATGGCCACGCGGGTGAAAAATACGAGGCGCTGCTGCGCATGCAGAGCGATAGCGGTGATGAACTCAGTCCTGGCCAGTTTATTCCTGCGGCTGAAAAATCTGGACTGATGCCCGAGCTGGATCGCTGGGTGATTCAACATGCATTGGCGGATCTAAACACGCACCGTAGCAGCGGTAAAGAAACTGCGATGTTCATTAAGATATCGCCATCCAGCATAGAAGATGAATCGCTAATACCCTGGCTACAGAAACAGCTGAGTGACAGCGGCATCCCTGGCAAGCATATCATCTTCGAGATCAGTGAAGAGGTAACCCTGACCCACATGAAGGCGATCAAGCTCTTTATCCTCGGTCTGAAACAGCTAGGTTGTCAGCTGGCACTAGATCATTTTGGCCGTACCGCAAACTCAGCAGTGATACAAAAACATCTGATGGCCAGCTTCTTGAAGATAGATGGCGCACTCATCCATGCCATGACCGGCGATAACGAGGCTCAGGATAAAGTGAAAAGTGTTATTGCTATCGCTGCCGCCACGGGCAGCCAGACCGTCGCCCAGTTTGTGGAAGATGCCAACTCCCTCGCTCTGTTATGGCAAACGGGGGTGAACTACATTCAGGGCTACTTTGTACAACAGCCGGATAGTTTGATGAGATACGATTTTTCCGATATGCAGTAGAACCGTATAGAGACAACAGGTAAAAAGGCCCGCATCTGCGGGCCTTTTTATTAACGCCTGGACCGCAAGGCCTGTATGCGATCCTGCAATGGTGGATGTGAACGAAACAAACCCGACAGGGTGGTACCGGAAATACCGAAGGCGGCCATCTGATCTGGTAGATGCGGTTGACCTGAGTATGACTGCAATTTCTGTAAGGCCGCGATCATCTTGGAAGAGTGACTTAAATCGGCCCCACCGGCATCCGCACGATACTCACGTTGTCGACTGAACCAGGCGACGATGGTACTAGCGAGGATACCTAGCACCACTTCTGCGATGATAGAGGTAATCCAAAAAGCTGGTCCATGCCCACGCTCGGTCTTGAATACAACCCGATCTACCAGGTGACCAATAATACGCGAGAGGAAAATCACAAAGGTATTTACCACCCCCTGAATCAGAGCTAGTGTCACCATGTCACCATTGGCAACATGACTTACCTCGTGGGCCAGTACCGCTTCAACCTCATCTTCATTCATGTGCTGCATCAGGCCGGTACTGACGGCGACCAATGCATTGTTCTTGTTCCAGCCAGTAGCAAAGGCATTGGGATCTGGCGAGTCAAAAATGGCAACCTCGGGCATACCAATGTGCGCCTTTTGCGCCTGACGTTCTACTGTCTGTAACAACCAACGCTCTGTTTCATTACGCGGCTGGGTAATGACCTGCGCACCGGTCATACGCTTTGCTGTCCATTTGGATATGGCCAGAGAGATCAGAGAACCACCAAATCCTATCACCGCCGCAAATGCCAGCAGATTGTTCAAATCCAGATTCGTACCTTGCTGATCCAGAATCCTCTCTACCCCTAAGAGTCGCAAGGTAATACTAAGGACAAAGACAATAGCCAGGTTGGTGATTAAAAACAGGGCAATACGTTTCATACAATAACTCCGAACATCAATAAATTCTGTGTTGTAAATTGGGGTTTCAGGCTTGCGTTTCAAGTGCATACACGACCATAAACTAAGACTATTTAAAGCCAATTAGTTCCCGTCCACAAAAAGGCCGGCAAAGAAGCCGGCCTTTTCATCACCACTTTCACACATATAATTATGTGGGCTCCGCCAGCTCTACCGCATCCACCTTCTGGAAGCCACGTGGCAACTTGTTACCACGGCGGCCTCGTTCACCTTCGTAGTTTTCCAGTTCATAATAATTGAAGCTGACATGACGTTTTCCGGAATGCAGTGTGATAACGCCATTGTCCGGCAATGATACAACGCCCACCACAAACTCTTCGCCACTGGCAAAATTCGCCGATGGAATACCGATCATCTTGTTGCCCTTGCCCTTACTCATCATCG
>JAOUJT010000116.1 GCA_029883105.1 Gammaproteobacteria bacterium | reverse complement strand
CAACACCCCAGCAACAACAATCAACCCAGCCCCAAACACAAACATCCAATCCAGTGTTTCGCCCCAAAACAGATACCCATATATAGAGGCAAACACCACCGAGAAATAGGTGAACGGTCCAACACTGGAGGTAGAGGCCACCGCATAACCTCGGGTTAACAATAACTGCCCCAGACTCCCAAACAAGCCTATGCCCAACAACAACCACCATTCCGTAGAAGCAGGCTGTTTCCATACCAATAACATTGGTAAGAGAGAAACCATTGCCCCCAACACAGTAAAATAAAATACTGTCCGTACCGTTGGTTCGGTACGTCCCAGTCGCCGCACCGTGACCTTGGCAAAGGAGGCAAACAGACCACCCAATACGCCGATCATCGCCACCCAAGATGTTTCACCTGATGGGTCCAACACCAGCGCCACGCCGACAAAACCCACCGGTATCGCGACGACGGCCCATGGGGTGCTGGCTTCACGTAACCAGAACCAGGCCACCAGGGGCATAAATATCGGTGCCGTCATCTTTAACAAAATACCATCGGCCAAGGCTAGATTCGCGAGGGCATAAAAGAAGCAATACATAGCGGAGACACCAAATACGGCACGCAGAAGATGCAGGTGAGGAACCTTTGTTTTCAATGAACCGACACGGCTATGCAGCAACATAGGCAGCATCACCAACATACCCATGAGGTTACGCATGAACACCAGCATCTCGTTGGACACGGTTTCTGAGGCGTATTTAACCAGAGCCCCCATTGAGGCAAACATGAGTTCCGATATAAGGATAAGTAGCGCGCCGAGGAGGATATTTTGTCGATAGAGCATAAATAAAATGGCGTGTCCTATTGGGTACACGCCATTTTATCATCTTCGTACCGAAGATACCGCCGGTGCGTTTATTTTTTCGGTAGAGCTTGCAGATAAGTTAACAGATCTACCTGCTGCTGTTCATTCAGTTCTGTCAGCATCGCGGGCATCTCATCACCCACACGCCAACTGCGCCCCATACCCATACCCATGCCCATACCACCACCGCTATGCATCTTTGACATGGTCATCTCTGCGCCGGGGTGGCCGTTACGTACCTTGTGTAAGGTCTCCCAGGGGTTCTTATTGGCGATGGTACCGATATACTCTGTTACGCCATCATCATGAGCCAGATTGAAAGCACGGCCATCCTTATTATGACAATCTGCACAGTTGTCACGAAACAGGGTTTTGCCTTTTCTGGCATTGCCATTGACCTTTTTACTCTTGGCATCGATATATTTGGCCATATCTATCTGGCCATGGACAACGAACTTGGCAACGGTCTTTAAGGCACCATCCAGCATGACCTTGTCGTACTGGTGGTTTTTGTCTTTCAGGATCTCGAAGACCTTATTCTCGCTGCCACCGCTATAGGCTTGTATACCCTTAATGCCGGTAAAGTGACTACCTTTACTGTAGGCCCCTTCCCTACCGCGATAATCCCAGCCATGACACTCCTTGCAGCGTGAGGTATTGGCACCCGTTTGTTTGCCCGCCTTGGGATAAGCCGAATGGGTGGTAGTGGGTTTGGACAGCTCCATCTCTACCCACCACTTGTCGTAGATGCGCCCACCCTCGGCGATCTCTTCCATATCTACGGCGTATGAGGTGAATGGTAACAGGGCAAGGAGGATGAGTAGCTTGTAAGTATGTAAGCACCGACGCATGGTAACTTTCTCCTCTATGTAATCATCGAATTCCTTTAAGCAGTTAAGCAGCTATCTGCAAAAACACAAGCAAGATTGTGCATTAATCGTATTGATAGGGATTGAGCAAGAGCAAAACCTTGCTTACTCAGTATCAGCAAGGCGCATATATCGTAGTCGCTGCAGCGCTACCACATCTTGGTGAAAAAACAGGCTGGGTAATCTCCCGAACGGGTTCTTAAGCGAAAGCTTATAATTTTTGTAAACGATAATAGGTAAACTGTTGCGGCTTATTGGCGGGGGTCATATGCATTTCGCTTTGCTGATCCAATATTCGGAAGCCATCGCCAAATTCTATCATCAGTTTTTTTGCATCGTATTGTACGATATCCAATCCACTGCACTGTGTGGGACCACCCAAGGCAAAGGCCGCAATGATCACATGGCCTCCGGATTTCAGGGTTTTATCTAAAGCATCGATATATCTGCGTCGGTCAGACGGTTCGACAAGAAAGTGGAAGACGGCTCGATCATGCCAAAGATCAATCGTTAGCGAGGGTGAAAACTCGGTGATATCACTTTCCAGCCAAAGTACCTTCGCCGCCTCATCGCCCAATCTCTGCTGGGCGATCTCCAGTGATTTAGCGGATATATCCAGAACCATAAGATGTTGATAGCCGGCACGCAGAAGATAATCCACCAGATGTGATGCGCCGCCGCCTACATCAATGAGGTAATCATCAACATGAAAGTGACATTTTTCGATTAAGTCTAGTGATATCAATGGTTCCTTTTGATACCAACTTACCTCCGTCGATGACTTTTGTGTATAGATATTATCCCAGTGTTGTTTGCGCTGACTCATTCCCCTCCCCCTTAACGTGGTGCCGATACATGCGCCCAGCGTATGTCCTCTTACAGACGATAACATTGATCTGGGTCAGCTCGGTTTGGCTAATACTAGAAGAACTTCTGGATGCAGATAATGGTTTATTTACGATTAAATCCAAAGGCCCGTTCTAGCCTGGTAATTTATCGTAAACTATAAGCACACATCGGCTAAGACTAATCCATTTCCGGCCCAAGTTGATATTCCACTTCCACAAAACCCTGTGCTTCCAGAGCATCAAGGATATCCTCACGAGAATAGGTATCCGGACTTTCCTCTTCCACCTCTGCGATCAAACCCGTGACACGTCGAAAGGCCTCTTCCTCACCAAAATCTTCCGGAATAACCACCAGAACCGGATGATCAAATTTGCGACACGGCAGTAACATTAATCTTTCTTCCATTTTATTCATCCTTATTCTATGCCCATTTCTTTACGCATTCGATACTGACGCCATAATTGGTAGGTTTCGTACTTTTTATAAGCGCCTGTAGAGATATAGTTCAATACATTATTCAAACGATAAACCCACACCACCGAGCTAATACGTATGATCTCTTTTCCCTGTTCATCAAAGATGATCAGAGTCGGAGTGTAAAACAGATCCAGTTCTTTGGCCCACTCTTCTGCCGTGGAGCGTTTCCCGTTAGGCCGTATCAGTTTGGTTTTCGAGCGCAAGTCCAGTTGCACCACATCCATGTCCTTAAGCCGCTGTGTGATCTCTGGATGACTTAGTGGGCCCGCATGAAGGATGTCGCAGGCATGACAGCGTTTTTGTTCAAACAACACCACCAAAGGTCTTTGTGCCGGGACGCGACTTCTGTCCAGCAGGTAGGGCGGCGGCATAAATACAGGATGGGTATTTAGGCTATCTTCACCATACCCTTCGGCAAGTTCTGCTCGTGCCAGATAATCTCGAAAACCTTCCTTTTTGTAATGTTCATCGGCAACAAATTCCAGCGCGGCGCGAAATTTGTACGGAGGATGGTAGCCTTGCAGCTTTAACACCTCTTTGCCTTCGGTATTATAAAAAAGCAAAGACGGAGTGAAATTGGTTCGATGCATGGCCGAATAGGCCTTTTCATCGTACACCACACCGTCAATCGTAGTGATGTTGCGATCCCCTTTTACATCCAGGGCAATCACATCGAAATATTTCTGTGTATATTTAATTGTGTCCGCGTTGCCCCAGTTGGTATCCAGATGCGCCTTACAATAGGGACAGTCCTTCTGACCAAAGTAGACGATGATACCTTTCTTACCGCTGGCCTTGGCATCTTCCACATCATCAAACAGATCCAGAAAACTGAGCTTAAACCATTTGGGCAGAATAATAGGCTCTTCCAGTGGTTTGTCGATGAACTCGGGGATCTCCTCGGAACTGTGTACAGCGGATATGCCGAACAAGTTGATGGTGGCAAGTAGAAAAAGTCCCTGTAGAGTCATACTTGTGGTGAGAGATCGAGACATTGTTTACCGCTCCACTAAACTATTATTATTCAGCAGGCCAGCATATTATTGACCTACTCTATTTGTATCATATAGTCATGGCGCCGTCTCGCTCTTGAGCTGTGGCAATAACTGTTGCATTATTTTCCTCTCACATGGGAGTTGTGTAAGGTGATGTTAGAAATACTCGGACTCATCGTTATGGCCAATGCCATCCCGGTGCTATTGAGCCGTCTGGTGGGGTCACATGCCAACTGGCCACTGGATCTGGGTATCAAACTGGGCCAGCAGCCACTGCTAGGGCCTTCCAAAACCTGGCGCGGCCTTGTCGGCTCGCTCACACTCACGCCTCTGCCGGCGCTGTTACTCGGCCTATCTCTGTGGGATGGACTGGTAATAGCCTCTATGGCAATGCTGGGCGATGTTCTGGGTAGCTTTAGCAAACGTCGACTGAAGATAGCCCCCAGTGATATGGCCCCGGGGCTGGATCAGATCCCGGAATCCCTGTTGCCCACCCTGGCAATGAAACACTCACTGGCGATGAGCTGGGGGGATGTCTTGATCATGGTGCTGCTGTTTATATTTATAGAGTTACTGCTTTCACGCCTGGGCTTTATGCTTAGGATCCGAAAACGTCCCTACTAGGATTCTGTCATAGCCCGGAACAGTCGTTGAAGAAGCGAATATGTAGCCTTGGTCTCTACCGATTCATCAAGCTATAATCGAGTGCTTTACTAGGTTTATGACCGGCTCTCACTGACAAGCAGACAGATACGATAATGAATAAGATCACTCATATAGCCAGCTCATACTACGAGGCACCTTCTGCCACCAGGTACGCCCATATCACAACCGAATTCCCCATGCATCGTGGTGGTTCACTGCCACAGCTCACCATCGCCTATGAGACATGGGGGCAATTAAACGCCGACAAATCCAATGCCCTGTTTATCTTTACCGGACTCTCCCCCAGCGCTCATGCCGCCAGTAATGAACGCGACGCAAGTCTGGGCTGGTGGGAGTTTATGATCGGCCCTGGCAAGGCCATCGACACCGATGACTATTTTGTCATTTGCATGAATTCCCTCGGCAGCTGCTTTGGTAGCACGGGCCCCGCCTCCCTGAATCCCGACACACAGAAGGCCTATCGCCTGGCCTTTCCCGAGCTGGCCATCGAGGACATCGCTAACGCAGGTTTTAGATTGCTACAACATCTGCACATCAAACAATTGGATACCCTGCTGGGCGTGTCGCTGGGCGGCATGAGCGCCCTTGCCGCAACCATGCTCCATAGTGGTATCAGCCGACGCCTGATCATGATCTCTTCGGCCTCCAGCTCTACCGCTTATGCTATCGCCATACGCTCTATGCAACGGGAGATGATCGTTAATGACCCGATGTGGCAGGTCGGTGAATACAGTTTCGACAAGCCTCCGGCTACTGGTATGAAGATGGCTCGTAAACTGGGCCTAAGCTCGTACCGTTCTGCCGATGAGTGGCAACAACGCTTTGGCCGTAAACGCATAACTACCCAGCCCAAAAAGGTCTTTGCTGCCGAGTTCGAGATGCAATCCTATCTGGAATACAATGCGGAAAAGTTTATCGGCAGCTTTGATCCCAACTGCTATCTCTATCTCTCTCGAGCCATGGACTGGTTCGAAGCCTGTGCACACGGTGAAGGGGTACTGGAGAATGCCTTTGAAAAGATTGTTCTCGACCATGTATTGATCATCGGTGTGGAATCAGACAGCCTCTTCCCCATCTGGCAACAACAGGAGCTGGCCGAGGCCATGCGCAGCAGTGGTCATCAGGTCAGCTATGCCGCTCTCGAGAGCATACACGGTCATGATGCCTTCTTGGTGGACGAAACCGAGTTCGCACCATTGCTTAAAAATTTCCTAAACAGTAAGTAACATCCGATGCCTGTCTCTGCATTTAAAACCATCGGCCTGTTGATCATCCTTGCCCTGAGTCCTTATTCCCAGGCCACAGAAATCCATACATCAGATTATCGCCTCTCCATCTCTCCTCGAAGCCCGGAACAGATCGGGGCATTCTACGAGGCCAGAGGCTTTCCGCGCCCGGCGATAACACTACTGCAACAACACTGTTATCTCACGGTCTATTTTCGCAACACCAGTGACCACATCATCTGGCTGGATCTGAATAACTGGCAATTTCGCAGCGCCGGTAACAAGCTGCCACGTCGAGACCGAGGGTATTGGCTACAGGTCTGGAGGGATATGGGACTGGCCATGCGCTTCCAATCCACCTTCCGCTGGACCCTGATGCCGGAACGACTGGACTTTCGACCCGATGAACGCGAAGGCGGTAATCTGATCCTGCCCTATACCGAACAACCCATAGAACTGGAGGCCACTATCAAGATCCAGGGGCCACAGACCGAAACGATCAAGACCATCCAGATGAGTAATATCCTATGCAAGCGCTAGTCCGATTCTGCTTCATCGTTTTACTCTCTCTGGCAACAAGCTACAGCTCTGCACTTGAACTACCCAAAGGCATCATCCCGCAGGATGGCCGCCCGGCCCCGGCCTTAACGCTGTCGGATATGGATGGCAACAGCACCGAGCTTGCTAAATTCAAAGGCAGATGGGTCTTCGTCCACTTCTGGGCCAGCTGGTGCGGCCCCTGTCGCAGGGAGATGCCTACCCTCAAGGGTATGATGGATGCCATGGCCGAGGAAAACTTTCGCGCCATACTGATCAATACCGCCGAGGATGAGGATACCGTCTTTAGTTTTATGTCCGCTGTCGCGCCGGAGCTGAATACCCTGATGGATGTAGATGGACTGGTGACCGAGGCCTGGCAGCCCAGGGGATTACCGGCAACCTATTTGGTAGATCCTGAGGGGAAGATCCGCTATCAGGCCTTGGGCGGAAGGCCTTGGGATGAGCTGGGGTATGTTGGGTTTTTGAAAGAGATTACGAAATAGTTTTGTGTGCTGCCGATTTGTTGTCGCACCGCGGGCGAGTTACTTTTTTGTATGCCCTCGGGTGCGCTTGATGTCTGATTTTTTCTCCGGTACTTGCACACCATCTAGCAGACTTAACAGTACTGCCTTGACCTTGAATTCATTTAAATAATGCCAGGTTCTTCTAGGTTTTGTGTAGTGTGGCATTTCACACCTCTATCTTGGTTAGGTTTTGGTGTCTACATTATAGGGGGATGTTCAAGGTCAACTGGAGTGCCTTTTAATGTTGCGATATGATCAAACTACTTCCCAAGGTTCAATATCACCACGAATTTTTGAAAATAATGGGTGAAGATTTATTCTTTTAGAGTCACGAAGGCTTATATACAAATTTGGCTCCCTGGATTTAAGCTTATTTAGAAGGTGTTGGAATTCGTATTCAGCTTGCCCGTTAGTAACGAGAATTTTACTATTTATCCTTCTGTTTTGAATCTTGCTCTTATCAAACTTGTAACCTCTACTCTTCGCTTCCACTGCTACTGCTCTCAAGTAGCTTGCAATAGCACCAACTGGATTTGATGTGTTTTTAAATCTAATTAATTGCGGATGATTTTTGTATCCAACTGTTTTCCCCATCAATACGTGTTGTGCAAGTAGGGCTTCTCGCCAAAGGGCAACAAGGCCTTTTGAATCAAGATAGCCAGGATTAATCGACCAAAGTCTCATTTCAAACCTTTAGCAACATAGCGCCAAAAATCACCGACAAATTGGAGCTGCGTGAGGATTGTGGTGTTGGCCACAAACGAGCGTTGTGGAAATTTGTCCGTGTGAATTTGCATTGTCAGGTTTTCCTTGTAATTAACCAATAAGTTATTCCAAGTGAAAATATTATTGCGGCAGTTCCGTAAATATACGGCGGAGTAATTTCATTAAAGTCCATAATGATCACTTTACGAGAAATTGCCATGAGAGCCGTTGCTATAACCAACCTTACAGGAATTACATTTGTACTCAAATAAAGACGAATATTTATAAAAATTTCTATCGCTATAAGGACCGCTAGAAACGCACCAAATGTAGCTAAAATATCATTTATCTGAAGCAGCATAAAAGGCGGCTGCACTAGACGCTGGTAAAGAACATAGATTACATCACCAATGCCCCAAACAATAACTAGCACCATAAGTATTGCTAAGACCTTAACAACGCTAATTATTATTCTATGCAAGAAACGAATGGTCGGATCTTCATGCTCTAAGTGAATATCATGACCAGGTTCATTTTCGATATTTTTATCGGGTTCCATTTATGATCCTTAGTAAAAACCTAACAGTGTATTTGGGAGACTCTCTCTTTTCCCTTAATTTCACGGGTTACCGAGACTCTCGGTAACCTGGAACTTGTGATTCTCGATTACATCATATCGATAATATATGTTTAATAAGTTAATTCAAATTCTTATTATAAAATAAGCGACAATTAAAGGGAGCCAAAATGATCAGAAACTTACAAAATATGGTCAGCAAAAGATGGTATGGAGAATTCGTAGAACCTTTAAATGGTAAATTTGTGATTTCTA
>JAOUJT010000379.1 GCA_029883105.1 Gammaproteobacteria bacterium | reverse complement strand
CCAGACACGCCCGGCACTGGCCATGGTGAATTCTGACAAGGGCATTACCAATCTGCATGTACCCAGTGATGTGATCATCGATGCCTCAATGCCGGCTGCGATCCGTAGTTCGGGCCAGATGTGGGGCGCCGATGGTAAGTTACATGACACCAAGGCGATGATCCCGGATCGAAATTATGCCGGTATCTACCAGGCCACTATCGATTTTTGCAAAGAACACGGTGCCTTTGATCCCACCACCATGGGCACGGTGAGTAACGTCGGTCTGATGGCGCAAAAGGCTGAAGAGTATGGCTCACACGACAAGACCTTTGAAATTCCTCTGGCGGGCAAGGTGCGCGTGATCGATGCGAAAGGTACGGTATTACTGGAACACACAGTTGAAGCAGGCGATATCTGGCGCATGTGTCAGACCAAGGACCTGCCCATCCAGGATTGGGTCAAACTGGCAGTGACCCGTGCACGCCTGACCGGGCAACCCGCCATCTTCTGGTTGGATAAAGACCGAGCCCATGATGTGAAGCTGATTGCCAAAGTAGAGACTTACCTGCAGCAACACGATACCAGTGGTCTGGATATTCAGATCATGTCGCCCATGGAAGCCACACATTACACCCTGCAACGCGTTAAAGACGGGCAGGATACGATTTCTGTCAGCGGCAATGTGTTGCGTGATTATCTGACCGATCTGTTTCCCATTTTAGAACTGGGTACCAGTGCCAAGATGTTATCCATCGTGCCCCTGTTGGCGGGTGGTGGTCTGTTTGAAACCGGTGCCGGCGGTTCAGCGCCCAAGCATGTGCATCAGGTCCTTGAAGAGAATCATTTGCGTTGGGATTCCCTGGGTGAGTTTCTGGCCCTGGCGGTGTCGATTGAAGACCTGGCCATCAAGACCGGCAGCCACAAGGCCAAGGTACTTGCCGCAGCACTGGATAAGGCCAATAGCTTATTCCTGAACAATAACAAATCGCCGTCACGTAAGGTCGGTGAATTGGACACCCGTGGTAGTCATTTTTACCTGGCCTTGTACTGGGCTCAGTCACTGGTAGAGCAGGATGAAGACAGCGAGTTGAAAATGCAGTTCACACCTGTTGCCCAACAGTTGACGGATAATGAAGCAACGATCGTTGCCGAGCTGAATGCTGTACAGGGCAAAGCGGTGGAACTGGGTGGCTACTATCTTCCGGACAGTAATAAGGTTGCCAGCGTCATGCGACCCAGTGCTACATTCAATGCCGTGATAGATAGCTTGTCACCTGTTTGAGTAACAAACGAGCAGGGAGTGCATGACTTCAGTTCGTTTAATTGGAGTATATTTTAAATGAGCAAGCAAACGGTATCACTCGTTCTGGGTAGCGGTGGCGCAAGAGGGCTGGCGCATATTGGCGTGATCAATTGGCTCGAAGAACACGATTACGATATCCAGGCCATCTCCGGCTCCTCTATGGGCGCTTTAATTGGTGGGATCTATGCCGCCGGGAAACTGGATGTATATCGAAAATGGGTGAGTGAGCTGGAAAAGATGGATGTATTACGCTTGCTTGATTTCTCGTTTGGAGCGGGAGGTTTAATCAAGGGGGAACGCATCATCCATGTGTTGCGTGAACTTATTGGCAATCATCAGATTGAAGCGCTGCCCTTATCATTCACTGCTGTCGCATCGGATCTGGAAAATCAAAAAGAGGTCTGGCTTAACAAGGGCCCCTTGTTTGATGCCATCCGTGCTTCCATTGCCATTCCTTCAATTTTTACGCCGGTTGAATATCATGGTCATCGGTTAGTGGATGGCGGTCTGCTTAATCCTATTCCCATCGGCCCTACCCTGAGAGATAACACCGATATCACCATCGCTGTTAATCTAAGTGCGCCACCCGTACCTGAGTCATGCATGCCAGAGCCACCGGAAGTTGAGCCAAAATATGAGCAGGATGGATATCATAAAAAGATCATCCAGTTTATTGATAGTTTGCAGCGAAAATCAACGACCAAGGTTGCTGACGATATTGGCCTGTTTGATGTGATCTCCAAGTCTATCGATGCCATGCAAAATACTATCGCACGTTTTAAACTGGCCTCATATGCACCGGATCTTATTGTTAATATCCCGAGTAACAGCTGTGCCTTTTATG
>JAOUJT010000115.1 GCA_029883105.1 Gammaproteobacteria bacterium | reverse complement strand
AGTTACCCCATTGCGCAGCTACCGGCGGTGTTGGGCATGGAAGCCGCCGGTGTGGTCGAACAATTGGGTGAGGGCGTCACGGATCTGGCCATTGGTGACCGTGTTGCCTACGCCATGGTCGCCGGTGCTTATGCTGAAGAGCGTATTATTGATGCACAACGCCTGGTTAACATACCGGATTCTATCGACGATAAAACCGCAGCAACAATGATGTTAAAAGGACTCACCGCACACTATCTGTTATTTCGTACCTATCCGGTCAAGGCAGGCGATACGATTTTAGTCTACGCTGCCTCTGGCGGTGTAGGGCTCATGTTATGCCAATGGGCCAAGCACCTAGGCGCGACGATCATTGGCTGTGTTGGTTCAGATGAGAAAGCGGATTTAGCCAAGGCCAATGGCTGCGACCATACTATTCTTTATCGCCAGGAGAATGTTGCCGAGCGTGTGCGCGAACTAACCAATGGCGAAGGTGTACCTGTTGTCTATGATGCCATCGGCCAGCAAACCTTCGAAACATCGCTGGATTGTCTACGTCCTTTTGGAGTGATGGTAACCTATGGCAACATCACAGGGCAGGTCGAACCCTTTAGCCCAAAAATGCTTGCACCCAAAGGTTCTCTCTATGTTACACGCCCAACCCTCGCCACCCATGTATCGACCCGAGAACTTCTGCTCGAAGGTGCTGAACGATTAATTGACGTCGTAAGCAAAGGCATCGTGAAAAACAATGTTAACCAAAGTTATGCATTACAAGATACCGTCCAGGCACACCGCGACATGCAAGCCCGCAAGACCACCGGTTCAACAGTACTAATCCCCTAAGACAGGCACCTGGAGAACAGATTGGACAATCACTGGCTGCAAGATGTTATTGATTCCATTGCTATACGAGGTCGTGAGTTGCTAGGTCTCGACAGCAGTGAAGTAAATACCACCGATCTTAAAGCACTGTGTCAGCAGTTACTCATTGGTCATGGTGAGGCATCGGGCATCGCCCTAGCCCAAGAGATACTGCAAAGCTATCAGCGTATGGAGAGGGATGAAAAGCTCACCTTCTTCCATATGCTGGATGAGGAATTCAAACCCGATCTTGATCAAATACAAACTGCCATGTCCAATTATCAGGCATCTTCCTCGGCGGAAGATCTGATCGCCTTGAATACTGCCGTTGAGGCTCCGCGTCAGGAACTCTTTCGACGCTTGAATATGGCTCCCAATGGAACCGCCTGTCTTGTATCCTTACGAGCTGATTTACTCAAAACCTTAAGAGGCCATCCTTCTCTAAAATCTGTTGATGCAGATCTTAAGCATCTACTCTCGTCCTGGTTTAACCGCGGATTTCTACAACTAAGCAGGATTGACTGGCATAGTCCCGCACATATTCTGGAAAAACTCATTAATTATGAATCCGTGCATGAAATCCAGGGCTGGGATGATCTACGCAGACGGCTGATGAATGATAGGCGCTGTTTCGCATTCTTCCATCCAGCCATGCCGGATGAACCATTGATCTTTGTGGAAGTGGCCTTTGTGAATGGTTTGTCACATGAGGTCGGCAGTCTGCTCGATCCAAAGGCCGCCGTGTTGGATCCACGACAAGCGGATACGGCCATCTTCTATTCCATTAATAATACACAGGCGGGATTACGCGGAATTTCATTTGGCAACTTTCTCATCAAGCAGGTACTTACTGAGCTGAGCAATGAATTCCCTTCGCTAAAAATATCATCCACCTTGTCGCCTCTACCTACCTTCGCTGCCGCCATTCATCGCTGGCTAAAGGACAACGATATGCTTCCTCAACATGCGGAATTTGATGACATACTGGAGCACAATAGTGCCGTACTGAGAGAAATCAGTACACCCTTAAACATCGACCCTGAACAAGACGACAAACTCATACTCGCCATGTTGATCGAGCATCATTTAGATAAAGACAATAGCAGACTTGCCACCATTCTCAGCGAGCTGGCACTCAGTTATCTGACATACCCAAGAGACAATGACAAATTACCAGACCCTGTTGCCATGTTTCATTTATCCAACGGTGCGCGCCTTGAACGCTTAAATCCATTTGCAGACATGTCTACATCTGGCGTTTCCTCTTCCTTTGGTATGATGGTCAATTACCTGTACGATCTGAGCGATGTAGAAAAGAACCATGAAGCCTTTGTCAGCAGGGGTAAGATAATGATGTCGGATAACTTGTATAAAGAATTTAAGAAATTCATCCGCCCAAAGATTGAGCTAACAGAGTAAATGACGAACGATTTATTTCACATCAACTTCTCGTAACTTTGCCAGTCAGAACCTAATTTTATTGAACACTCTTGTTGTTTCATTCATGCCAATCCATTATGCCCATACATAAATATCTAAGTAACTATCCAGAATCCGTTATCGCCAAGATTGAAGCGTTAATTACTAGCGGAAAACTGAAACACTATTTGCTCAACCGTTATCCAAAACAAAACGACATAGCTAACGATAATGATTTACGCATCTACGTATCTGAATTAAAAAACCGATACATGAAAAAATCTCAACCTTTAAGCAAAATTATCTACGACAACAAGATTCATGTTATTCATAATGCCCTTGGCCTGCATAGCTATGTCTCCCGTAACCAGGGAGGGAAACTAAAAACCAGGAATGAACTACGTGTTAGTGCTGTATTCAAAAAGGCACCGGAGCCTTTTTTAAATATGATTGTCGTTCATGAGCTGGCGCATCTAAAAGAGTTCCAGCACAACAAGGCATTTTATCGCCTTTGTCTGCACATGCTGGAGAATTATCACCAGTTGGAATTTGATATGCGCTTGTATCTTATAGAGTTGGAGTCAAATGGTTCAATCTATTCCTGATATTCATTTTACTAAAAACTACTAGATTATCCCGCTAAAATGGACAAGGGCTAACTGCTTTGATCCGTTCACCGCTTACCGGGTGGTCAAACTCAATCTCTGTAGCATGCAGCATTAAACGATCAGCCATGATGAATGCCTCATCCGTTGCATATAAATCACAACCCAAAATAGGATGTCCTATAGCCTGGCTGTGTATACGCAGTTGATGAGTACGACCAGAGATTGGTACAAACTCCACCCGGCTTGCCAAGGATTCCTGCATACGTTCAAGAACCCGATATTTTGTTTCTGCCTTTTTTCCGCTCTCATAACAGATCTTCTGCAGGGGAAAATTCTCTTTATCCTTTGCAAGTGGAATATCAATACGGCCTGTATTCTCCAACAGATGCCCATGCAAAATTGCGATGTAGGTTTTTTCAATCAGACGCTGCTGAAACTGCCTGCCTATATGGGCATTAATTTGCTTGTTCATTGCAACAATCATGATACCTGAGGTGCCAAAATCCAGTCGGTGCAGCATGCTTGCAGCAGGAAAATCTTGTATCAGACGATAGTGCACAGAATCACGATTAAGAGGATGCTTGCCCGATAAGGTCAATAAACCGGACGGTTTATTGATCAACATTAGATGCTCATCCTGATAGAGGATGGTTACTTCGTCCTTACAGACGGGAACAATAAACGGATCAGCTAAGGGTTGCATAGTCGGGAAAGAGCAAGGCTAGCTATGCCAGCTCGAGCGCAGGATAAACACGATTGCGCCCCTTACGCTTGGCTTCATAGAGATGGACATCTGCCCGCTCAACTAGCTCATCCAGACTACCCCGTGGCTGATCGGTATGCGCAACACCCAAACTGACGGTCAGGTTATGTTTCTCTCCTGCCAAATCTAAACTGAGTGAGGAAAGTCGCTGGCGACAACGCTCAGCAATTACCATCACCGCCGGTTTGGGTGTCATAGGCAGGAGCACGATAAACTCCTCTCCACCCCAACGTGCAATGATGTCACTGGTGCGCATACATTCCTTCAGCATCTGTGCCACCTGTGACAGAACCTCGTCCCCCTGTCTATGGCCGTATTTATCATTTATGGATTTAAACTTGTCGATGTCCAGCATGATTACCGATATATCCTGTTGCTCATCAATGGCCCTGTTCCATAATGGTGACACCAGCTCATAAAAGGCGCGACGATTGTTAATCCCCGTTAGCGGATCCAGCATCGTCAGATGCTCTGCACGCAAACGCTGTTCCTGTACATGACGAAACTGATCCGCAAGTGCCATAGCTAATAATACCGCATCCAGCATCATACCTATCTCGATGGCGTGATAACCGATGATGCTATAAGGAATCAGCCCCCAGGTTGTCATCGCGGTGATCGAGGAACCGGTAACATGGGCAACAGAGGCGATAAGAAAATATTTGGCGGACTTATTACCATTCAGTATTGATACGCCCCCCATGTAAACCATGGTAAGGGAAAAGGCAAAGATAAAGCTAAAAGAAACAATCAGGGCAACTGCCTGTGCCTGCGCGAGAATCGCCAGAGACTCCAGAACAGAAAAAACTATACAGGCAGTTATCACCGCCTTATGCAAAAGAGGCAAACTGCTTTTGGTATTAAGAAAAATCGTGGCAAAGATTAAACCCGTCATCGGGAATAGTAGAATCAATACATGGTTGGCCCATAACTGCCAGGCAGGCAGAGTAGGCCATAACCACATATAGGCATGTCCGGTATAGGACATGTTCATCACTAAAAACATACCCAGATAGATGGCAAAGTAGAAATATCGCCATGCCCTGAGGCTGAGAAATAGCATCAGGTTATAACCCAGCAGTGCAACAATAAGGCCATAAAGAAAGCCATAGAGATAGCCACCATCCTGCTCACGAACAGAGTAGGCCTCCACGCTGCTGAGATAGATCGGCAGCACCATTGGATCCGGTGTCTCTACACGTATAAAGATGGCGGCATCACCCGGTAAAAAGTGATGATCAAAGGCAAAAAAACGTCCCGTTAAAGGACGTTCGGCGAAGCCATAACGGTCTCCCGTGTGAAAGACCTCTGGTGGTCTTCCAGAATCGATAAAATAAACATCTATATAATCCAGCCATGAGGTTTCTATGGCCAGACGTTGTCGCAGGGGAATATGTAAGGGATTATGTATGGGAATACGCAACCATAGCGGTCGTGAGCCAACACCAAAGGTGAGAATATCATTGTCCGAACCCTGGAACCGGCCCTCACGATAGGCCGCCATTGCCTCCTTCAGGCCCAGAGCAGTATCTGTCTCCTGAAGAAACTCTGTATGGATACCAATCGGTATTGTTTTCTGCTCTGCAAGATCCAGCGCGACTGCACCAGCAGATGCCTGCCAGAGTATCAATAATGAGATGGCGAACAGAGATTTCATGTGCATGATTCTAGCAGAATGAAACACTCCTATGCACAAAAAGTACATGGATTCAGGATGAGTAGATATTCGTAAGTCTGAATCTTCTTACCACCAACATAATGTCACCAAGGTTATTATATCAAACTGTTAATCTTATTTAACATTTGGGTTTTTGTCTGAATTTTTAGCCGCTATCCATTGCGACATATATTTTGTACTCTTCATACTATGGTGCCGGAGCATCGCGCCGGTAAAATTATTTAAACGCAGCTGAGGAAGTCCCTCTATCACGTGCATTATTTTGTCTATAAGACCAGCAGCCAGAACCTCTCCATCATACCGCGCATGCAGAAGGGCATTGCCGTCTTGCTGTGCCTGCTTCCAGGCCACTTCATTCTGATATAAATTCACAGCCACCGATGCGAATTCGGTAAAATCATCTACTATTTCACCCGGCCACGGCTCATCCTGATACATACCCTCGCAGCCCAGACGAGTTGTAACACTAGGTGTTTGCATAATCATGGCGTCGAGCAGCTTGCCCTTTATACCTGCGCCGAATCTTATCGGTGCCAGACACAGTCGATACTGTTCCATGGTAGTAAACACATTCTCGGCCCAGCCCTTGATCAAGAAGCCTGTATTCTCATTGTGTAGCGCTGTGGCCTTGGGCGGTGGATAGGCTCCATAGATATGACACTCGGCCTCTGGTAACTGCTTTTTAATCGCAGGCCATAATGTTTGTAGCGACAACACCATATCCCAGTTCGGGGCATGGCGAAAATTTCCAATCGTCATAAAATGTTTACGAGCCATGAATCCTCTGGTCTTTAGGGGGCATGTTTGCAACGCAACCATAAATGGCAGGTGATACAACAGACTGGCGTCTACCTTAAAGATATCAATCAACAGTTCCCATTCATAACTGGAGATGATCAATGATAGATCACAACGCAGTATTGCAGCGATTTCACGCTTTGCCAGATCACAGAACAGATCCGCCGTTGTCATCTCACGTCCGGCCTTCACTGCCTGATGTCGCGCACGGCGCAAAAACTGCAGATCCTCCGTATCCAGAATCCTTACTGCCTGGGGACAGATTTCTTCTACCCGCCAGCCAAACTGCTCTTCCATCATAAAACGATCAAACATCACGATGTCAGGTTGATAATCCATAACATAGGCATCAAAACTGTCACAGTTAAGTACAATTTTGCGGCTTACAATCCCTTCCTCAGACAAATCGATCATGTGTTCAGTAGGCTGAGCTGGGCTTGCAAACTCAACCTGCCAGCCCTGATCCGTATAGGCACGCAGGATCGACAACATGTGACTACCGGCAGCCGATGAATTAGGCTCTGGCCATACATATCCAATGACTAAAACCTTTTTCATCTGAACCTGTCCTTTAGCACCACAACTCTCCTCATAGTCACTAACACCGTGGATAGGCTGAGCTTTAATCATCCTACTGTCTTTAACCCAGGCGTAAGCCTATGTATACTAGCAGATCTGATACGCTCCAAATCCCTATGAAGCCTTCAGGCCGACTAGCAGTACATTTTATTCAAAATGATTAGGTCCCTGATTGTATGTCAGATTATGAAAAGAAGCTTGCACAAGTAAACGCAGCAAGACAACGCCAAATAGAACGACAAAAAGCCAAGCTCGCTTGCCCAGAATATCAACAGAAACGTTTGGCCAAACAAAAGGAAACGCAAATCCGTACGCTCGAGCGTAAACAACAGCGCATGTCAGATCCGCAATACATTACCGAGCAACGCGAGAAACAGATCAAGGCCTCCGAAAAACAACTTGAGCGACTACGCGTAAAAGAATCCAGCCCGGACTATAAAAAAAACAAAATTGCCAAGCAAATAACACAAGCCAAAATCCAGCAAGATAAAGCCGCGACAAAAGCCCTTGCGAATAAAGATATCGGCACCCTTAATGAAAAGAAAAGAAAGCCCACATCAAAAGGCATGAAGGGCAGAAACCCTACAGCAGTTGAGAAGCGTATTGGCAATAAGATCGCCGAGATTGGTTGCATCTGTTGCCTGAATAAAAACTGGTACACACCAGACATGCAAGCACAAGAGACAACAAAATTTATTTCCCTGCATCATGTTGATGGCCGAACCAAGGAATGGGCGCATGCCAAAGTATTACCACTATGCGCATACCATCATGATACTCCTGCTCCTGACAATGCGCCCGATGAATTAACCCCCATTCATCGAGGAAACAAGAAACAATGGGTATTGTTAAATGGCTCTGAAGAAGCCTTGCTAGAACAAGTTTATGATATCATTCAGGAAGAAAGACCCTGGATAGATTTGCCCGAGTAATATTCCATCAATATTATTTAGTGAATATGACTAACGAACCTATCAAAAACCCCTGCGCTTGCTTCCGCATCTTCTAACATGGGCACATGCCCTAACTCTCTAAAAACAACCAATTGACTTCCATTTATCGTTTTATGAAATAGGTGTGCATTATCAATATGTAGCACTCTGTCCTTTGCCCCCCATATAATCAACGTTGGCACTTTCAAATCAAGTGCGACAGCACTGAGTTCAGAATCTGCTAGCATATCTTTAAACACGACCTTCTCGATCTCTGCCCTTGCACACTTATCGGCAACCAATATATCCATCACCATATCTGGTATATAAGGTTCCTTTTCCATACTCATATGCAGGTAATTCTTATATGCTGCCCTTGTACAGATATCGAAAAAAGAGTTTATGCCAGTTTTTTCAAATGTTATAGCATACTCGCTTTTAGTTTTTATCATGCCCAGTGCATCTATAAGCGTTAATGACTTTACTCTATGTGGATATCCAGCAGCATATTTTAATGCAACTGCACCACCCATAGAGTTGCCAACAATATGTATTTTCTCAATGTTTTTTGCTTTAAGAAAGGCTTCTAGCATAACCGCCTGATGCGATATGGAGTAATCAAGATTTGTCGAAGATACACTTTTTCCATGGCCAGGTAGATCAAGCGCAATAATATGCGCAGAACGATCCAGACTGGCACTAAACTCATTCCAAATATCTTTGTCGCCACCGAATCCATGTAATAAAACAATCGTCACTGAATCTTTCGTGTTGTTTTCTAGATAGGATATATTACCAAAATCCAGATTTATTGACCGGCTTACTAATTCTGCATCGTTACGCTGAGATTCAATCGTTGATGTATAGAGTATTTGTGCACTACAGCCCACCAAGTTTAAGACCAACCCTAGCAGTACTATTTTTACCAGTAGTTTCAGCATCAATCTT
>JAOUJT010000114.1 GCA_029883105.1 Gammaproteobacteria bacterium | reverse complement strand
CCAATAATTTGGGTTCCGGTAATTGAAAGATTCACCGCCCCAAACCACAGGTCGGCCCGTGGCCGACATGCGGATGTATTTGCAACCTGCGAAGGCGCGCACGGCACGCCTATAATTTGGGTTCCGGTAATTGAAAGATTCACCGCCCCAAACCACAGGTCGGCCCGTGGCCGACATGCGGATCTATTTGCAACCTGCGCAGGCGCGCACGGCACGCCCAATAATTTGGGTTCCGGTAATTGAAAGATTCACCGCCCCAAACCACAGGTCGGCCCGTGGCCGACATGCGGATGTATTTGCAACCTGCGAAGGCGCGCACGGCACGCCCTATCATTTGGGTTCCGGTAATTGAAAGATTCACCACCCCAAACCATAGGTCGGCCCGTGGCCGACAAAAACCCAAACGGCACGCACGCCACGCCCCATAACACAACTCGGCCCGTGGCCGGCATTACATCACCACCCGCACAGCCTCCAACACAAACCAATAACGTAGCAACTTACCCACGAGGATAAACAATAATGCCTTTAGCCAATGTATGCGTAGCCAACCTGCCGCTACACACAAGGGATCACCGATGATGGGTAACCAGGACAGCAGCAATACCGGACTGCCGTACTGACTTAATCGTGCAATGGCCTGCTGGCTTTTGTCCGTGTGACTACGTTGAGGGAAGCGCCAGGCCAGAAACCTGCCTATGCCCCAGGAGGTCATGGCACCGAGGGTATTACCGATTGTCGCAACGACTACCAATACAACATAACTATGCGGACTATGCGCATACAGATAGATGAGGACAGCCTCAGAGCCACCGGGAAATAGTGTGGATGAAATAAAGGCACTGACAAACAGACCTAACAGCTCGTTGGCAAACATAGGCCTTCCTTATAGCAGCAGGCGAGGATGGTAACATTCACAGAACGGGATGGGGAACGATGGAGAAAGCTACGGAGGGGTTTCACCAACGAGTCACTTAATTACGGACAAAAAGAAAGGGGCGCTAACGCGCCCCTTTCCATGCATTCAACTAAGAAACAAGTTTCTTAGAAGCCTACAATAACGCCAACACCGAAGGTGTCACCAGCGCCAGAGTTACCATTGATTGCATAACCAGTGTTGATGGTTACAGACTTGCTAGGCTTCATCTTGTAAGCGATACGAGTGTAGGAAGTAGTGTTGTCATTACCCGCATCTGCGAAGGTTACGTCCAGCAGTCCGCCGCCCATCTTCATATCCAGACCCAGGTGCATCTTGCTGCCACCTGTCTTTTTGGCGGTATTCTCAGGAGAATCATCCATACCCAGACGCAGGTTCATGCCGCCCATGGCCATGGAAGCACCAACCTTCATGTAGTCGTTACCTGTTGAGGTATTACCGTTGTTCATGCCCAGATAGTAACCGATGGAACCGGCCTTACCTTTCAGAGATACAGCATAGTGACCTACTTCTGGGTTTGCACCGGCAGAAGTCACATCAGAGGCGATGTATTCAACGCCAAGCTTGGTACCGCCCATCTTGGTACGATACTGGATAACCTGGTTCAGGAAGGAAGCAGAGTTATACGCACCACCGGCAGTGGCGTTGTTACGCATTTCCAGGAAGGTGCCTGAGAACTTGTCGCCTTCGATGTTTGCGCCAACTGTGGTTGCACGACCGAACTGCAGGCTGCCTGCACCCATCTTCACACCAACATATGCAGCACGGTCAGTGGCAAATTTAGCACCTTTAGCAGTAGCGTCGCCATCCAATGCGCCAGCAATTCCCGCGATTTCACCTTGCAGACGACCCAGACGGATGTCCATGCCATAACGTGCATACCAGCCAGACTCGGCATCTTTCACGTTGAATACCAGCTTGGACTGACCGTTGTCCTGCATGTACAGACCAGCGTCATTGCTAACGATTTCGCCAGCAATGTTACCATTAACGGTAACGTCAGCAGCCTGTGCTGCCATAGGTGCTACCAGTGCAGCGGCAACAGCCATAGATATAATTTTCTTGTTCATTCTCATCTCCCGTTTTTACTAAAAAATGACTTAGCTAAGTCAAACTCGGATAAATTTATACAAGAGGCGTAACAACTATGCAACACTTAATTGCAAAAAAAGCGACAAAGCACTCAGTTATGTTGTTTTTGTACAACAAATGTTCAAGTTTTGTGAACTTTATTATTAATTACTAATACGTTTTGTTGCTTGTATCATACTCAATAACAACAACTTTCCAGCAAACTTTACTCCTTACACTAACGTAAGTTATTAATGCGATTTATCCCATCTATATAGATGTATATACATATTTATATACCTACGATTTATTACTCCCAACGTGTATCTACATATGTTGTATATACATATTGATATATGACGCACTAAACCAATATAAAGTTATGCGGCAAACAGACAGGGTTAAGTGTTACAAAAGTATGGCAAGTTTAAATGTTTGATGAAACATCATTAGTCACTCAACTTATATAACCAATAAGCTCACACTATTGCTAAACGTAAATCGGTTTGCCATACAATTTTGGTTGCTTGCTTTGTCTTAAGGATTTACGTCGACCACGGACCGACCTATGTTATAGGGCGTGCCGTGCGCGCCATTCGGGGTTTATGTCGGCCACAGGCCGACCTATGGTCACTCCTTGCCAGTACCTTCAACTATATCCACGTCACTCCCCCATTCTTTTGTGTATACCCCACTCCTCACCATACGATGAAAACTGGACCACTCCCATTCTCTAACCTGTTTGACCCAACCGTGCTTCACCGGATTGTAATGCACATAATTCATATGATGATGATAATCTTCATCCGACGTGATGGCATGCGCCCAGAAGCGCTTTTGCCACAAGGGCAAAAGATCCGGCGTTATTTTTTGGCAGGACTGGGTACAAAGACGCTTTATGATGCTCCAGCGTCGGGAGTAATCGAGGTCGATATCGGGTAAATGCCATATACAATGCAGATGATCCGGTAACAATACCCATGCATCGATCTCAAATGGATAGCGCTGTCGGCAATTCGTAATGGCTTGCCTTAATGCAGTGCGCATCTGTGGGTGAGTCATGAGTGGCTTGCGATGGTGTGTAACCAGTGTAAAGAACCATATATTTTCTGTATAAAAACGGCGGTATGTGGACATCTAACATCCTTGTTATGACCTGTTCCTTAACCATAGCAGATGTAATGTCGGCCACGGGCCGACCTATGTTATAGGGCGTGCCGTGCGCGCCATTCGGGGTTTCTGCCGGCCACGGGCCGACCTATGCTATAGGGCGTGCCGTGCGCGCCATTCGGGGTTTATGTCGGCCACGGGCCGACCTATGTTATAGGGCGTGCCGTGCACGCCGATTGGGGTTTATGTCGGCCACGGGCCGACCTATGTTATAGGGCGTGCTGTGCGCGCCGATTGGGGTTTACTACATTCGCGGGTACCTGATAATTCTTGAAAAAGAGACATAAAAAATCCGCTATCAATGTTATTGATACCGGATTCTGCTGTTCGTGTTATTCAACTCTTATCTGATCAGCATTGCGCACATAGCGGGCCATTTGTTTTATTGGCTGGGGAACTAGGATTACTCGCGCTTCGGGCCATCGCCTTCCAGGCGATGTTCGACCTCACCTTGTTCGGTCGTCGAACCTGACTAGTCTCTCACCCATCGATCTCCAGCCAACAAAAAACCCCGCTAGACGGGGCTTTGGATTGGCTGGGGAACTAGGATTCGAACCTAGATTGACGGCGTCAGAGGCCGGAGTCCTGCCGTTGGACGATTCCCCAATAGGAAAAATGGGCGCACCAATGCATGGTGCACCCATAAATCCAAAAGGCTTTTAACGCTTGGAGAACTGAGGACGCTTACGAGCCTTGTGCAGACCGACCTTCTTACGTTCCACCTCACGTGCATCACGAGTTACATAACCCGCTTTGCGTAAGGACGGACGCAGGGTCTCGTCGTATACCATCAGTGCACGGGTAATACCGTGACGAATCGCACCGGCTTGGCCGCTGTTACCGCCACCGTCCACCACGATATTGATGTCGAACTTACCCATCACGTCAGCAAGCTCTAAAGGCTGGCGAACGATCATGCGGGAGGTTTCACGACCGAAGTACTCTTCGATGGTGCGATGATTTATGGTGATGCCACCACTGCCAGCCTTAACGTAAACGCGGGCTACAGAGGACTTGCGACGACCAGTACCGTAATAAACTTGTTCTGCCATAACAACCTATCCGTTTAGATGACCAGCTCTTTGGGCTGTTGTGCTTGATGAGAATGTTCAGGGCCTGCAAAGACCTTCAACTTCTTAAACATCGCACGACCCAGAGAATTCTTGGGCAACATTCCCTTCACAGCAGTCTCAATGACACGCTGCGGGGCCTTGTCGATCAGCTTGTTAAAGCTAATAGACTTGATACCACCAGGAAAACCTGTGTGGTGATGATACATCTTGTCTTTCGCCTTATTACCAGAAACAGTAATTTTTTCAGCGTTTATGACAACGATGTAATCCCCAGTATCTACATGGGGTGTATATTCTACTTTGTGTTTGCCACGCAGACGACGGGCGATCTCTACAGCCAAACGGCCAAGAGTTTTACCCCCAGCATCGACCACATACCAATCACGCTGTACCGTCTCGGACTTTGCGCTAAACGTTTTCATTGCAGTCCTGCTCCAAAGATTGGGCTACCCGAAAAAAGACGGTGAATCTTATAAGAGAAGCCGCGTTGATGCAAGTAGGCACGAGTAAAAATAACGAAAAAAGAGGTATCGCAAGTTATCGGGAAGGTCTCCCTGATTTTATTGGGTCTTTAGTCCTCTCTGGAGGCTTACAGGACTCCTTCGGATTCCATTACGTGTACCTAACAACTCATAGAATCCCTTCGGGCTTTGCCGTAGCGAAGCGTAGGTACACCTGATGAAGCTCGAAGAGATTCTAGGTGCCTATTATGAGTACCCTATTCACCTGCGGTGAATCAGGGCAAAAAAAAAGCGCGGCTGGGGTGCCGCGCTTTAAAAACCACCAAAGGAGGATGGAGGAGTTAGAAGTCTTCGCGGACATTTCTGTCGCGAACTTCAATGATTAGTATTTTCTAATATAGATAAATAACTGTCAACTCCTTTTTTGCATATACACAGGTGCATATGCACAAGTAACTGATGTCGCTAGACTAATTCTAAAAAATAATTATTACGGGCACCACATCTCTGGTCAGAGATGGGTATATTGCTACGGCGTAGCGTGTTTTGCGGGTTCAAGATTCAAGATCCTGGCAAGCGTAGCTTACCCGCTCTTACTTGAACCTTGCATCTTGTACCTGCTCTTTTGTGCTCGTTTAAGCCCAACTACGAACAATGACGTCACGCAGGCGATTCAGACGGCCATGAAAGAAATGATCCGCGTCGGACATCCAGTGATAGACCGGGCGCTGTGGCTGGGTAATCACCCACTGTCCCACAGCCTCTGACTTGATGATCTCATCCCTACCACCCTGCACCACCATGTAAGGCACCTGGAGCGGTGCTATGGAGGTAAAGTCGAACATGGTTACCGGTGGGGCCACCAGTAGAAGGCGCTCCGGTGCTATGGCCTCACAGGCTCGTGTGGCGACATAGGCGCCAAAGGAGAAACCCGCCAGCCACAGCGGTCTGTCTGGGTGACGTCGACGGAACCAGTCCACCACCGTCAGCAGATCCTCACTCTCGCCCTTGCCCTCATCAAAACAGCCTTCGCTCTTGCCTACACCGCGAAAATTGAAGCGCAGGGTCGCCACGCCCATCTCTATAAAGCTGCGGGAGATCATGTAGACCACCTTGTTGCCCATACTGCCAGCATAAAGTGGATGCGGATGACAGATGACCGCGATGGGGGCACCGGGCGGAAAATCTTTGGGATAGGCAGTCAGCGCCTCAATGACACCGACAGGTCCCTCCAACAACAGCTTTTCGTCGCTGCGGGCGGCCACTTCCGTGGCATTGGGCGCTAGCGTCTGCGCTTGATCAGTATCGATGGTCGGATTCACTCAGCTGCTTCCTGCAAAACCAGACTCAGATCTGGAGACGTTTAACGATACGACCGTTTTGCAGATGCTCGGTGATGATCTCCTCCACATCCTCCCGATCCACATAGGTGTACCAGATAGATTCAGGGTAAACCACGATGACCGGCCCCTGGCCGCAGCGATCCAGGCAACCGGCGGTATTAATACGCACCTTACCCTGTCCGCTCAGGCCCAGCTCCTTAATCCGCTTTTTGGCATAGCCGCGGATCTCCGTGGCATTGCAGTTTTCACAACACTGCTCACCACCATCGCGCTGGTTGGTACAGAAAAACACGTGATATTTAAAGAATGGCTGGTTCATAGGCCCATTATTCTGCGCAGATAAGAAGCCGAAAGGGTACATTAGCGAACGTCGAATTAACAGACTGACGCCATCACGCAGCGGGTCCTTATTTGCTATGATGGCGTTTTTGCAGCGAGACTCTCCGTGTCCGAACCCACTACCCTGCAGCTGGCCGATCGTTGCGTCATGTGCGGTCTGTGCATACCGCACTGCCCTACCTACCAGCTATCGCAAAGTGAAAATGAATCCCCGCGTGGCCGTCTTTCACTAATACAGGGGCTGCTGAAAGGCCAACTAAAAGCCGATGCTGCGCTCTTGGGCCACCTGGACAGTTGCCTGCAATGCCGGGCCTGCGAGTCAAAGTGTCCCTCTGGCGTCTCCTATGGACAGATAATGGATTCGGTGCGTCAACAGCTAGAGACCAGCAAACAACTCCCCCATCCCTGGACCAGCCGTCTGGTGATGCGCCTGTTTGCCTCAGGCCCCAAGGCCCTGGGACGCATACAACACAGCATTTACCTGTATCAATGGCTAAAGCTCCATTATCTGATCCGTTACCTGGGGTATTTTGGTTCCAGAGGGCTAAAACGTCTGCACCGCCTGTTGCCGGCACAGCTGGAAGAACCCACAAGAGCCATTAGCCTCTACCCCTGCGACACCAAGGTGGCAGTGAAAGGAAAGGTTCGTCTGTTTACCGGCTGTGCCAACCGGCTGTTTGATCAGGAGACACAACGTGCCAGCCTGTTCCTGCTGAATCGATTGGGCTATGTAGTATCGATACCGCAGGATCAGGTCTGTTGTGGTGCCCTGCACCAGCATGAAGGCAGACAGGGACAAGCGCATCATCTGGCCGGGCAGAACATCGCCAGTTTTACCCGTTCTCAGGGCGAACATATCATCTCCCTTGCCAGTGGCTGTAGCAGCCACTTGAGCACCTATCCAGAACATCTCAACGGTCACAGCAACCATTTTGCCTCACAGGTGCAGGACATCACCGCCTTCCTCGCCCAATCCCGCTGGCCCAAGGCATACACCTTTGCCCCATTGGGGCAAAAGGTACTGGTGCATGAATCCTGCCTACAGCGCAATGTACTCAAACAAGGCGCATCGACCTATGAGCTATTGGCGAACATCCCGCAGCTGGATGCAGAACCCCTGCACGGCAACGAGTTCTGTTGTGGCGCAGCCGGTAGCCAGATGCTGACTCAGCCAGCACAGGCGGATAAACTATTGGCCCCCAAGCTGGATGCCGTAATCCAACAACAGGCAACGCTGTTACTGACGACCAACATCGGCTGCGCCCTGCATATCCAGGCGGGACTGCGTGAACGCGGGCACAACATCGAGGTCGTCCATCCGGTGACCTTGCTTGCAAGGCAGTTACGGACTGCATAAGCTTGAACAAAATCCGCTGAAGCGGCATTGTTAACGTGCTACTGAGAGACGACACAAGATCATGAAACAGAGAAATCTTAGCCCCTTGGATCAGTTACTGGTCAGCCTCGACTCTGGACTGCGTACCATCTTTGGCACCCCGCCACTGACCGAACGCCCGAACCCTGCTGAGGATATAGAAGAGACCGAACTGAACGCCGAAGAGCGCGAGCTGGCGGGCCGACTGATGCGCATCAACCACGCAGGGGAGGTCTCTGCCCAAGGCCTTTACCAGGGCCAGGCACTGACCGCCAAGCTGCCCGATGTCCGTGAGAAGATGGAACGGGCGGCGATGGAAGAGAATGACCATCTGGAGTGGTGTGAACGCCGTCTGAATGAGTTAGGCACGCACAAAAGTCTGCTCAATCCCGCCTGGTATTTGGGCTCACTGGCCATCGGTGCCATCGCCGGTGCCGCAGGCGACAAGTGGAGCCTGGGATTTGTGGCGGAGACCGAACACCAGGTGATCAAGCATCTGGACGAGCACCTGGCACAGGTGAGCGACAAGGATCAAAAAACCCGCGCCATACTCGAACAGATGAAAGTGGATGAGAGCCATCACGCCACTGTGGCCCTGCAACACGGTGGCGCCCAACTGCCCTGGCCGGTACGCAATATCCTCATGCCTCTGATGTCCAAGGTGATGACCGGGTCTGCCTATAGAATCTAGGGCGTACCGTGCACGCCGTCATCTGCTCCGGCTATTAATCCAGGCGGGCTTCATTGGTGAATGGCGGTCATGGGCCGCCCTATGTCTGAGGGGGTCCGGGAGCGCTTTTTTGTACCGGAAAATAGCAGAAAAAT
>JAOUJT010000113.1 GCA_029883105.1 Gammaproteobacteria bacterium | reverse complement strand
AGGCCTATCTTGGCTGTTATTATGAGATGTATTGAGCCAATAGAAAAGCGAAAAACTCCATTAATTCAATCATCTGGTCCGTAAATGTCACAACATTACCAATATGATGTGCTGGTTATCGGTAGCGGTGCTGCCGGCCTGACCCTGGCTCTGCGTCTGGCACCTTATGCCCAGGTCGCTGTGCTCTCTAAAGCGAACCTGCAAGATGGTTCTACCTTGTGGGCACAAGGGGGCGTTGCGGCGGTAATGGATGATGATCACGAAGCCATAGCCTCACATGTACAAGATACCCTAAGTGCCGGTGCCGGTCTGTGTCATGCTGATGTGGTGGATTTCACCGTCCGTCATAGCCGGGAGGCGATTAACTGGCTTACGGATATGGGTGTACCCTTTACCACAGAGAGTAATGGCCAGTTACATTACACGCGAGAAGGCGGCCATAGCGAACGTCGCATCATCCACGCCGCCGATGCCACCGGGCGTGCTATCGAAACCACGCTGGAACAGCAGGCACGTGCCCATCCGAATATCCATGTCTTTGAACATCACATGGCTATCGACCTAATTACCTCACAAAAGCTTGGTGAGCACGATAACAGGGTTGTCGGTGCCTATGTCTATGACAATAGACGCAACCGTACCGTGGTGTTCGAGGTTAAACGTGTCGCTCTCGCCAGTGGCGGTGCAAGTAAGGTCTATCTCTATACCACCAATCCCGATCTCTCTACTGGAGATGGTATCGCCATGGGCTGGCGTGCTGGTTGTCGGGTGGCCAATATGGAATTCAACCAATTCCACCCTACCTGTCTTTATCACCGGGAAGAAAAATCCTTCCTCATCAGTGAGGCGGTTCGCGGAGAAGGTGGCCGCTTGTTATTACCCGATGGCACACGCTTTATGGACAAATACGATAGCCGTGCCGAATTGGCACCTCGCGATATCGTCGCTCGTGCCATCGATAACGAAATGAAACAACAAGGTATCGAGCACGTATATCTGGATATCAGTCACAAACCCAGCGACTTTATTCGTCAGCATTTTCCGAATATTTATCAACGCTGTCTCGCCCTCGGCTATGATATGACCCGAGAACCGATACCGGTAGTACCAGCTGCGCACTACACCTGTGGTGGTCTGATGACGGATCTACATGGCCGTACTGATGTACAAGGTCTGTATGCCATCGGTGAGGTAAGTTTTACCGGCTTGCATGGTGCCAACCGTATGGCCAGCAATTCGTTACTGGAGTGTTTGGTCTTTGCCTCCTCCGCCAGTGAGGCAATTCGACGTGAGCTCGAACATATTGAGCAGCACCCGACTCTTCCTGACTGGGATGAAAGTCGGGTTACCGACTCTGATGAAGAGGTGGTTGTGGTGCACAACTGGGAAGAGTTACGCCACTTCATGTGGGACTATGTAGGTATCGTTCGTACCGACAAACGTCTGCAGCGTGCAAAACGTCGTGTTGAATTGCTTAAACTTGAAATACAGGAGTACTACAGCAACTTCCATATCACCAGCGATCTTCTGGAGTTACGTAATCTGGTTACTGTGGCGGATCTGATTATTCGTTGTGCGATGGAACGAAAGGAAAGTCGAGGTTTGCATTACACCCTGGATTACCCACAACTCAGTGAAGACTTGCAGGACACCTGTCTTACGCCGAAAAACTTTATGCCTCCGCCATAGGCTGTAAGGCAAAGCGCACAAACAGTTGTAACTGGTGCCAGTGTGATTCTGACATGGCATCAGAAAACAATAAGAGCAACTCTTTTTTCTTACCCAAACGAAGGGTCAGAATCAACAACTGGTAAAGAAATATTACCTGTTCAATCTGTACCCCGGGATGGTGCGCACCATTATCTATATAACCAAAAAAACGTCCATCTGAATACAGGCGCAAGACTAAGTAGCGACTGTTACATTGATAATTTTTTTTAGACTTCTTATAGCTATATAATAGTGGCAGCAATAACAACACTGTCCACCATTCGAGGCTAATCAGATAGAGAATATACAAACCACTTAACGCATGTGAGTAACGAATCAGGTGTAAATAGCTTGTGGATGGCCGTAGTTCAATCCGCAGCGGCTTGTCGTATTTTTTCGATGACACGCATCATCTCCCCGTCCGTGGGAACACCATTACCCAAAAGGTAATCAAACAACAATTGATCCGGATAATCGAGTAGGGTGTCGAATGTGGCATGCTCGGCTGCAGAAAGTGTTGGCCATACCTTGTCGACAAAGGCCTCCAGCATCAGATCCAGCTCCAGCATCCCGCGTCGACATTGCCACTTCAGACGTGCAGCATCCATTTTTTACACCATATTTTTGAGCATCAACTGCTTAATCTTGCCGATGGCCTTGGTGGGATTGAGTCCCTTGGGGCACACATCGACACAATTCATAATGCTGTGACAGCGGAACAGACGATATGGCCCATCCAGCTCGCTCAAGCGTTCAGTGGTCGCCTGGTCACGACTATCGGCGAGAAAACGCCAGGATTGCAGTAATGCCGCAGGACCACGAAACTTATCCGGATTCCACCAGAATGAGGGACAGGCAGTAGAACAACAACCACAGAGGATGCACTCATACAGGCCATCCAGCTTGTCACGTTCCTCCGGGGATTGCAGTACCTCGACCTCGGGTACCGGATCATGGCGGATCATATAGGGCTTTACCGCTCGGTACTGATGGTAGAACTGGCTCATATCGACCACTAGATCACGAATGATCGGCATCCCGGGTACCGGACGTACCTCAATCGGCTGTTTCAAATCCTCTGTACGGGTAATACATCCCAGACCATTACGACCATTTATATTGATCGAATCTGAACCACAGACCCCTTCCCCGCATGAATGGCGAAAGGTAAAGGTCGGGTCCTTTTCTTTGATCAGTAGCAGCGCATCCCGCACCATCATTCCCTGGGTCTCTTGTACCTCAAAGCTTTCCATGTAGGGCTCTTTGTCGGTTTCAGGGTTAAATCGATATACAGATATTCGCATTATGGCCTGCCTTAATATACACGCGGCTTGGGGGGGAAAGCTTCCACCGTCAACGGTTTGGTACGCACAGGCTTATATTCCATTGCGTGCCCATCCATGCTGTAGAGGCTATGCTTCATCCAATGCACATCATCACGCTCTGTATAGTCTATGCGTGAATGAGCACCGCGACTCTCTTTGCGGTTCAGCGCAGAGTGAACCGTTGCCAGTGCCACAGCCATCAGATTTTGCATCTCAAGAGCTTCTATACGGGCGGTATTAAAGACCATGCTGTGATCCGTTAACACCGCATTTTCTAATCGCTTCTCCAGGGCAAGCATTTTTTCAACGCCTTCCTGCAATACATCTTCGGTACGGAACACTCCGCAATAGGTTTCCATTATCTGCTGCATTTCACGTTTCAGATCCGGTATGGACTCACCATCGCCGCTTCTTTCCCAGCGTTGAAGACGATTTACCGCTTGTTCGATAGAGGACTCATCGATGCCTTTGTGATAACGGTTTTTACGCAAATATTCGATCATATGATTACCGGCAGCGCGACCGAAAACAACGATATCCAACAGGGAGTTGCCACCCAGACGGTTGGCTCCGTGCACAGAGACACAGGCACACTCGCCCACAGCATAGAGACCTGGGATCTCTTCCTCAGGGGTATTGCCCATGGGAGCAACCACCTGACCGTAACGATTGGTGGGTATACCACCCATCGTATAATGCGCAGTAGGAAACACCGGCACCGGCTCATGTGCCAGATCGATATTCATGAAGGTCTTTGCCATGGAACGAATGCCGGGTAAACGCTTGTTGATAACCTCTTCACCCAAATGATCCAGTTTTAACATCACGTGGTCGCCATTTGGGCCACAACCCCGACCTTCACGAACCTCAGTGGAGATTGCCCGACTTACCACATCTCGACTGGCCAAATCCTTTGCATGCGGAGCATAACGTTCCATGAAACGTTCACCGTCTTTATTCAGCAGATAACCACCCTCTCCGCGTGCCCCTTCAGTAAGCAACATACCACGTCCGGCGATACCGGTAGGATGGAACTGAAAAAACTCCATATCCTGCAAAGGAATACCCGCGCGCAATGCCATGGCCATGCCATCGCCAGTATTGATTTTGGCATTGGTATTGGTTCGATAGATCTGTCCGGCACCACCTGTGGCCAACAAGGTAGTTTTGGCCTCTATGATTAAGGGCTCACCAGTCTCGATATCCATTACCAGTGCACCGGTAACGATGCCGTCTTCATCCTTTAACAGGTCGATGGCAAAGTATTCATCGAAAAACGAGGTCTTGGCGCGGATGTTTTGCTGATACAGAGCATGCAACATGGCATGACCTGTACGGTCTGCGGCAGCACAGGTGCGCGCTGCTTGATCGCCACCGAAGTTTTGGCTTTGACCACCAAAGGGACGCTGATAGATGCGACCATTATCCAGACGAGAGAATGGCACGCCAGCATGTTCCAGTTCATACACCAGTTTAGAGGCCGCTCGGCACATGTATTCAATGGCATCCTGATCACCCAGGTAGTCACTGCCCTTTACGGTATCGAACATATGCCAGTGCCAGTTGTCCGGCAATACGTTTGCCAGGGCAGCATTAATACCACCCTGGGCCGCTACGGTATGGGAACGCGTAGGAAAGACCTTGGATACCACAGCAACACTGGCATCGGCCTGAGAAAGTTGCAAAGCCGCCCTTAATCCACCGCCACCGGCACCGATAACGAGGGCATCAAAACTTCGTCTAGGGAGTTTCATCTATTAGACCTTGATGATTATTAGTAACAACCAAATTGCCATTGCCAGCATAGAGCCGATAATGACAGTTAGTGCAACGAATCGAATGGTGAAACCATGCACATAATCCAGTACGACATCTCGTATACCTACCCAGGCATGCAGTAGTAAAGAGAGAAAAAACAGTACCAGTAAAATCTTGTTTGTTGTCAGAGCGACCCAGCCATGCCAGGTGGAAAAATCCATTTGCGCAAAACTCGAAATAGATATAAACAAATAGATAAGATAGAGGACAATAAAAATCGCACTGATTCGTTGGATCAACCAACTACGGATACCATCTCCACGCGAATTCATACACTGAATACTCCGTACAAAATAACAACAAACAGTATAAGACCCAGGTAATTAACGATGAAGGCGGAACGGCGCGCGGCATCTTTCTCGACACCAAGATCAAGATCCAACAAGAGAAAACGAATTCCAGCCATAAGGTGATGCGCCAGGAACCAAAGATATATACCGAGTAAGACCTTCATTAAGGGGTGCGAAAATATCATCACTACCGCATCAAAGTCATTACGATTGTTAAGTGATAGATCGAGCAGGTAAACAAGAAAAGGCAGACTGAATACCATAAGCACACCGGTAAGACGGTGCAGAATAGACAATATACCGGTAACCGGTAGTTTAATTTGAAGAAGATTCAGATAGACTGGGCGTTGTGTTTTATTGTACTGCATATGGCCATGTTCTTCATGTCAGATTAAGCTGAAAGCATAATCTGGAAAGTGAAATAATTCCAGTGATTAACAAAGATTTAAAAGGTTACCGATATGAACAGTGAATGGAAATCTTATCTCGAGTCCCAAGGCGCCATCTTCGATAGCAACCAGGCCCTGGTTTCGCATTATGACACGAAAGATGTCGACCCGGATCAACAGACCATTCTTGCGGATCTTTCACACCTGGGCATCATACGTGTACAGGGCGAGGATGCCATGGGTTTTCTGCAGGGACAAACCACCAACGACATCAGTAAACTCGATGCTGATCACGGCCATCTCAATGCATACTGTTCACCCAAAGGCAGGCTTTTGGCCAGCTTTTATATCATCATGCGAGATAATGCCTATTATATTCTTATGGAACATAGTCTGTTAGCGGCTGCCCTTAAGCGTCTGAAGATGTTTATTATGATGTCCAAGGTAGAGATGGATGATGTCAGTAACGAGTTTGTCTTAACGGGTGTCAGTGGACCTGAATCCAGCACTATTCTCAGCAAGACCTGTAGCAATCTGCCAGATAGCAGCTACAGCGTTACGGATGATGGCATCTATACCGTCTTGGCCCTACCTGGTACTCAGCGTTACCTCATCCTCTC
The DNA here is from genome assembly GCA_029883105.1 of Gammaproteobacteria bacterium. Classification (GTDB taxonomy): domain Bacteria; phylum Pseudomonadota; class Gammaproteobacteria; order Thiohalospirales; family Thiohalospiraceae; genus JABURT01. Next base: position 2,452 of record JAOUJT010000113.1, on the reverse strand, counting down.
TGATGCCGCGAATGCCATATATCTTTGGAACAGCATCGCCGACAATACCACTAAAGCCGGCGTTCATGTCTGGAAGCTCACCGATATTCGCGCTGCAGTACCCTCCATCTACGAAGAAACTGTCGAGGCATTCGTACCCCAAATGGTAAATATGCAGGCACTCCACGGCGTTAGTTTTAAAAAAGGTTGCTACACCGGACAGGAAGTCGTTGCCCGCATGCAATACCTGGGTAAACTTAAACGTCGCATGTATCGTGGTTCCGTAGACAGTGATCATATTGTTGCACCAGGCACGGCTATTTTTTCTGCGGACTCCAGCAGTGGTCAGGGAGCTGGCAAGATCGTGGACATTCAGGCATCACCACAGGGAGGATATGAATTTCTCGCGGTCATCGAAATAGCCAGTGCAGAAAAAGGTACACTTTGTCTGGAGAGCGAGAACGGTGCTGTGATCAAACTGGACGAACTTCCCTATAGTCTGGAACAAGCCTCTTAATCTCTTAAGCCCACAACCGGGGAGGCAGCACAGCTCCCCGTCGTATTTCTCAACTTAGTAGGCCCAATGCCACTTCTAGTGCCATTCATCGCTCTACATCGCAAGTGTTTAAAACAAATATGCGCGTTCTCACTTCCAAGTCGGCTCACACTGTCTATACTCTGTAAATCAATCAGCAGTCCCCTATTCCTCACAATTTCTTGATGGAGGTTCGTTATGAAAAGACGTCTCTATTTCCTCAGCCCTGATCTACAAAGTGCGCTCCAAACTCACAATGAGTTACTCCTGGCCCGCATCCCTGAAACCGATATGCATGTGATATGCCGAGATGATCTAAATAATCCGGATCTGCCTCAGGCAGACCTGCTGCAAAAAACCGATCTGGTTCATTCCATGCAATTGGGTGGCAGCATCGGAGGATTACTAGGTGCCTTAATGAGTGGCTTATCTGCCCTGCTGGGATTTGTCGCTCCAGGACTGGAAGGTGCAACCGTCTTGTCTACAGCGCTTGCCGGAATCTTTATCGGAATGGTCAGTGCCAGTATGGTCGGTATTAATATTCCTAATACAAAACATCAACGTTTCAGTAAGGAGATCAGCGAGGGAAAATATCTGTTTATTACCGATATTGCTGTAGAAAGGTTGGAAGATATAGAAACCATGGTTAAATCTCAGCACCCCGAAGCAGATATGCGAGGCATAGATCCAACCATACCGGCATTCCCATAACCAATACAGTGACAGATAGGAGGCATTCAGCCTCCAATCCACGCTTATTTTGTCATAAAAGCAGCCTGTGCTTGTTTAATCAGACTGGCATTACGGGAGCGCAAAGCCTCATCACCATGAGCAAGTAGTGTTGATTTACTGGCTAGATTGGCCGCCAGTGAATAGCGCCCCTGATTAAACCTCACCTTGGCAAGATAATGCCAAAGCAGAGGATTTCTAGGTTCTATACGAACCGCTCTTTCCAATTGCGCTGCTGCAATCTGGAAATTTCCTTTCTGCATGGCTGATTGTGCACCGATCACAATACTGGTAACGGCGTTGCTGCTGTGAGATGGCGCACGCATTAAAGGCGTAGTTTCTATCAGCGCTAAAGGGCCTATTTCTACATCGGTATCATTTACCTCAGATACTGCGGAATCGGATAGTGGTGTACTGTTACAGGCAGAGAAAATAATTGCAGCGAACAAGGTGTAGATAGTGCGTGACATCATGCGTTAACGTCCTCTGATCAGACTACTCTGTTGTACTCTGACATGTATTTAGTGGTAGCCGTTCCATCACTTCTTGAATAAACGGAAGACGGATACTATCACCACAATCCTCTGTCGTGAATTGCCCATCGGTTCTGCCTAACCATAAATGAGTGACTCCTTCAGGCGCAATCAATTCCAAAGATTCACTGCCCAGTTGTTGATACAAGCGTCCCCATATTCGCATTGCACCGGTAGAACCACTGAATCCGGATGATTTGTTATCATCACGTCCCAACCACACCACCGCCAGACGGTTGCCGCTAAAACCCGCAAACCAACTATCACGCAGATCGTTGGTGGTGCCGGTCTTGCCCGCCAACTGAAGATCTTTTGGTAAAATGTCGTGCAACTTGCGAGCAGTGCCTTCTCGTGTGACTAGATTTAACACGCTGTTGATCTGATAGACAGCTCGAGGATCTGCCTGCTGTTTCAACTCAAGTTCATAGCGCTGCAGAGGCTGACCATTATTATCCAGTACGGCACGAATACTGCGTAATGGCGTCGTGAATCCCCCATTGGCCAGTGTTTGATATAGCTGGGTTACATCCAGGGGCGACAACTCCGTTGCCCCTAATAAGAAGGATGGATAAATATTCACCGGACGTTTAACACCGAGATCGCGCAAGGTCTGTATCGACCTGTCTACGCCCACATCCATACCTAAATTAAGCGTGGCCTGGTTATAGGAATTGAC
>JAOUJT010000378.1 GCA_029883105.1 Gammaproteobacteria bacterium | reverse complement strand
CAAGGATGCAGAACAACGTCTGGTCCATCTGCGCAATCGCTTGGCCAAATACGAGATCTTTGTGGCCCAGTATTACCTCAAGCGCGATGCCAATGTTGCTGCCCTGAACCGTGGTAAATACGTGCTGGAAAACTACCAACAGACCCCCGCCATTGCCGATGCCCTGGTAATAATGGTCAAGGCCTACCGGAAGATGGATATGCCAGATCTGGCGGACGACACCTTTAGGGTATTAAGCCTGAATGCCCCTGGCCACCCGGAGCTGCTGACTCTGAGCAACAAAAAAGCCCGCTAGCACAGCGGGCCTTAATTATAGCTTCCCGCTAGTTCCCCTAAAGGGCGTCGTCATTCTCTTCACCGGTACGGATGCGTATGGCGCGTTCTATCTCACTGACGAAGATCTTACCGTCACCGATCTTGCCTGTGCGGGCGGCATTGGTAATCGCTTCCACACAACTCTCTACCTGATCCGCCTTCACCACCAGTTCGATCTTTACCTTAGGCAGAAAGTCGACCACGTATTCGGCCCCACGATAGAGTTCTGTATGTCCCTTTTGGCGGCCAAAACCCTTCACTTCAGTGGCGGTCATCCCTGCTACACCGATCTCGGACAGGGCTTCGCGTACGTCATCCAGTTTAAATGGCTTGATGATGGCTTCTATCTTCTTCATGTCCACACCCGTTAGTTGATGTTATTGCGTTGCTAGTTCGATCTTCCGTAACCCGAGGTAATCGGATAGCGGCGGTCGCGGCCAAAGGCACGCTGGGTAATGCGTATACCCGGAGCTGCCTGTCGCCGTTTGTATTCATTCAGATCCACCATACGTACCACACGCTTGACGGTGTACTCATCGTAACCCGCGGCGACGATATCTTCCACACACAGATCCTGTTCCACATAGGCTTGCAGGATCGCGTCGAGAATATCGTAGGCGGGCAGCGAATCGGTGTCTTCCTGCTCCGGTGCCAGCTCCGCGGATGGTGGACGGTCGATCACGCGCTGTGGGATCACCGGCTGGATGGTATTGCGGTATTCACTTAAGCGGAATACCAGGGTCTTTGGCACATCCTTTAATACGTCATAGCCACCGGCCATATCGCCATACAAGGTGGCATAACCCACTGCCATTTCGCTCTTGTTGCCGGTGGTCAGCACGATCTTGTGTTTCTTGTTGGAGATGGCCATCAGCATCACCCCGCGACAGCGGGCCTGGATATTCTCCTCTGTGGTATCCACCTCGGTACCGGCAAACTCCTCTGCCAGACTGTCGAGAAAACCGTGATAGACCGGCTCTATGGGGATAACCCGGTATTCTACACCCAGGTTTTTGGCCTCCGCCTCGGCATCCTCCAGACTCATGTCACGGGTGTAACGTGTGGGCATCATCACCGCCTCCACGCGCTCGGCACCAATGGCATCCACCGCCACCGCCAGGGTAAGCGCGGAGTCTATGCCACCGGACAAGCCGATCACCACACCTCTAAAACCGTTCTTTTCCACATAATCACGCACCCCCAGCACCAGGGCCTGATAGACGCTGGCCTCGGTCGTTAGGATGGGGCTTATCTCTGCCGCAAGTGGCTGGACGGCAGCGGATGTGGTATCAAAATCCACCGCATAGAGGCCGGCAACAAAGGCCGGTGCGCGCTGGGTGATCGCACCACGGCTGTCCATAACAAAGGATTCTCCATCGAAGACCAGCTCATCCTGACCGCCCACCAGATTCACGTAGGCCACGGGGATTGCACACTCGTCAATACGCTGGCGCACCACCGCTTCACGCTCACGGCCTTTATCTATATGGAAGGGGGAGGCATTCAGTACCAGGGCAATCTGTGCGCCAGCCTCGCAGGCCTGGTGCATGGGTTCTGGCTCCCAGACGTCCTCGCAGACCAATATGGCGCAAGCAATGCCCTTAATCTCCACCACCAGCGGCGCTCCACCGGGGACAAAATAGCGTTTCTCGTCGAAGACTCTGTAGTTAGGCAGGTGATGTTTGTGACCGACGCCCAGAATCTCTCCGTCACGAATCAGGCCGGCACTATTGTGCAAACCGTCTACGCCTGCTTGCGGGTAACCGACGATGACATCGATTCCAGACACCGCCTTGCACAAACGCTGCATACCTCGCCCCACCCGTATATGCAGGCCCGG
>JAOUJT010000112.1 GCA_029883105.1 Gammaproteobacteria bacterium | reverse complement strand
TCTCAGGCAATTATCATGCTATCGTCAGGCAGAACGAGAGGCTCGGAAAGCCGGCTTGGGTGTTTGGCAGTTTGATCATCATAAACTCCACCATAGTGAAAACGTAAGTGGAAAAGAACGTGGCTTTCACTTACTGCGTGGGCGTATTATGCGTATAGACGAGAGTAAAAAATACATCTGGTTGAATTTGGATGGACCCATCGCATTGCGTATTCGACGCCGTGACTTACACTATTTTGATGTGGCTGAATTGGCATCGTGGAGTGGGCGTTATGTGGAAGCGCGTGGCTGGATATACCAACGCAAGGGCCAACAGCTAATGGGAATAAGACACCCGGCCTCACTGGTCTTTATGGGTAAACGAGATTGGGATAAGTGAATGAGTGAGCACGACGAAGACAGCGGTATTAAGGCTCTGGCTCTGAGATATCACGCGGAACCGATCGCGGGAAAGATCGCCACACTGTTAACCAAACCTTGTGATACACAAGAAGAGTTAAGCATGGCCTACACGCCGGGTGTGGCCGAGCCGGTGCGTGCTATCGCCGCCGATAGTGAAGATGCCTATCGTTATACCGGTAAGGGTAATCTGGTAGCCGTGATCACCGATGGTAGTGCCGTATTGGGTCTGGGCAATGTCGGCGCCCTGGCCGGCAAGCCGGTGATGGAAGGCAAGGCTGTACTGTTTAAGAAGTTTGCGGACATAGATGTATTCGATATCGAAGTAGGGACTCAGGATGTGGATGCATTTGTTGAGACCGTGCGTAACATCGCACCAACCTTTGGTGGTATTAATCTGGAAGATATTTCCGCACCGCGTTGCTTCGAGATCGAAAAACGCTTGATAGAACTGCTGGATATTCCCGTTTTCCATGACGATCAGCATGGTACCGCGATCATCATTGCTGCCGCCTTAATCAATGCGCTAAAGGTACAAGACAAATCACTGGCAGAGGCCAAAATCGTTTGTATCGGTGCAGGCGCCGCTGCCGTCGCATCCATGAATCTATTGAAGTCGATGGGCGCAGCTGGCAGAAATATCCGTATGATCGATCGCCAGGGGGTTATACACACAGGGCGTGACGAGTTAAATCCTTACAAGCAGTCGTTTGCTGTTGATACCGAGGAACGCACGCTGGCAGATGCCATGGCTGGTGCCGATGTGATGATCGGTGTCTCCGGACCGGACATTGTCAACGAAGCGATGATCGCTTCCATGGCTGCACGTCCTGTGGTGTTTGCTCTCTCCAATCCAGTACCAGAAGTGCGTCCTGAATTGGTCAGGTCGGTACGTGACGATGCCATTATGGCTACCGGACGCAGCGACTATCCCAATCAGGTGAACAATGTGCTGGGTTTTCCGTTTATTTTCCGTGGTGCACTGGACGTGCGTGCAAAGGAGATAAATCTGGCGATGCAAATGGCGGCCGTGGAAGCGCTGGCGGCTTTGGCGCATGAAGATGTACCATCAGAGGTACTGCATTCGTATGAAGTGAAACGCTTAAGCTTTGGCCCGGAATATATTATTCCCAAGCCTTTTGATCCGCGTTTGAAAGAGGTAGTCTCTGCGGCGGTTGCTGCAGCCGCAGTGAAGTCTGGTGCTGCACGTGCCGCCTATCCCAGTCACTATCCTGCCTATCCCGCTTAGTCGTTTTGTTGCAGCAGATTTTCTAGCTCGTCGAAACTGGCCCGCTTCATCGGTTTACCGTTGAGCGGGCTTTTTGGTGCCGGGTGCAGGCGCGTATCCGGTAGTATTACTAATTCGATGGTATCTTCTCCTGCAACAAAACGCAGACAGGGAAAGGCTTGTTCGTCGTTATTAAAGCGTAGAAAGGTCTCACTCTGTTGATAGGGAATCCCTTGATCCATTAAGTAGAATAGTACCGCTTCGATGGTCGATGCATAGAGGTGTAGTTGTACTTCGCTATGTGGCCCCGCAGTACCCAATAACACCGGCCCTGCCAGATAAGGGTGGAAGTCGGCGAACAGACGCATGGCCTCCATCGCGGTCTGTCGCAGGTGGCGCAGGTGCTGCGGATGACTTTCGGTTTGAAACAGGCGCTGATAGGCCTGCAATGCATCATCCACCTCATGGTTTTGTGGCAGATTATGGGTAGCATCGGCTCCTAAGTGGGTAGCCGCTTTGCGCTTGGCATTATAGAAGTCCAGTTGACCATCTTCTGCCATCATGCGAGCTGCTTCCTGGGCGATGCGCAGGCGCATCTGCTGATCTCGATTGGAACGCTGTTTGCTCATCGCCGTGGACCCTAAGCTCTAGAACAACTGTTGGTTCATGTTTTCATCGGCGCTGTTTCCGCCGCCTATGCCTTCACCCTGGATTTGACCTTCGCCATATGCGGGTTGCGTGGCTTGATCATGCTCCTTGGGCACATTCTCTTCACGGAAGGTTTCAAAGATAGCGTTAGGATTATTCGCATCGGTGAGCTGACCGGTTTCCGGATCGATACGTACGGATACCATGCCTGCCGGTTGTTGCAGGTTTTCTTCGGGCACACCCTCCAGCGCAATCTTCATATAGTCAATCCACATGGGCAGCGCGGCGGTTGCACCGGTCTCTTTGTCGCCCAAGGGGCGTGGTTTGTCGAATCCGACCCAGGTGGTGGTGACCAATTGATTATTAAATCCGGAGAACCAGGCATCCTGCTGATCGTTGGTGGTACCGGTTTTACCTGCTAAATCTTTGCGATTAAGGCTCCACCAGGCACGTTTACCGGTACCAAACTGAATCACATCGCGGAGGATACTGGTCATGATAAAGGCATTTTGCGGGGTGATAACCCGTTCTGCCGGATAGACCAGAGGCGGCGGTTCCTCCGTCTCGATAATCTCGCCATTTTCGTCTAGCTGCTCATTTTGATTTGCTACGGAGGCTTCAAGCTGGCCTTCGGTATTGAGCATCATGGGCTGTAGAGACAGACTTTGCAGGCCGCCCCCTTCATCGTCCTGAGTCGCTGTCTCTTCGTCGGAGGTGCCTTCGGTGGTTTCAACCTTGAGTAATCGCTCCTCTTCTTCCAAACATTCAGGACAGACCCGTACCGGATTGGCCTGGTAGACGATATTGCCCTCCATATCCTCTATGCGCTCAATGATATAAGGAAAGATGCGATAGCCGCCGTTGGCGAAGACGGAGTAGCCAGTGGCCAAATCAATCGGGGTAACGGTGCCGCTGCCCAGTGCCAGCGACAGGTCACGTTGTAGATGGGTGGTGGGTATACCAAAGCGGGCGGCATGGCGCAGGGTGTGACGAACGCCGATAGACTCCAGCAGGCGAACTGCAACTGTGTTGACCGACTTGGTCAGGGCCAGACGTAAGCGGATGGGACCACGATAGACGTTACTGTAGTTTTCTGGACGCCATACCCCTTCCAGTGCCGCATCCACTTTAGAGATGGGTGCATCATTGATGATGCTGGCAGGGGTGTAACCTTTTTCCAGCGCCGCAGAATAGAGGAAGGGTTTAAAATTTGAACCAGGCTGGCGTTCTGCCATCAGTACGCGGTTAAATTTACTTTGGTAAAAATCGAAACCGCCAGCCATGGCCTGGATGGCACCGTTTTGTGGCTTCAGAGAGATGATGGCGCCCTCAGCCTCAGGGATATGGTTTAGGTGATATGTACCGTCATCACGCTCATAGACGTAAACAATGTCACCAACTGCCACCACATCCGAGGCCTTCTGCGGTAGCGCCCCCTTGCGAATATCGTTCTCATAACGTGCGGCCCATTTCAGGCCGTCCCAATCGATGGTGATGAGGCGGCCATCGCGCATATATATATTGGCCTGTTTTTCTTCCACACCGCTAATCAGAGCCGGGATCATGTTGGCCACAGAAGGAATGGATTTTAGCTCCTGTTCCCAGTCCTGCTGACTCAGGCGCAGGTGACCCAGTTCAAGGAAATTGCTGAAGATGTCGCTCATGGGTTTATCTGCAGGGGTCTTGCTCTGCAGGGATTTTTTCTCTGCGAGGATACGAATCCACTCTTCCATAGAGGAATCCATTTCCAGTTCGATGTGCTTGATCGGGCCGCGATACCCATGGCGTTTGTTATAACTGATGAGGGCGCGACGCACGGCGCGGTTGGCACCATCCTGTAGTCTTTTGTCTATGGTAGTGTAGACCTTGTAACCGGTGGTATAGGCGCTATCTCCGTAACGCTCAAGCATTTCTGCGCGCACCATCTCACCCACAAAGGGGGCTTCTGCCTCGATCACCAGACCGTGGATCTCGGCGTTGTCATGGAATGCCTTGGCCTCTTGATAGCTTTTTTCATCGATATAACCCAACTCCAACATTCGTGACAGAACATAGTTACGACGCACGGTGGCTCGGCTGGGGTTGATGATGGGATTATAGCTGGACGGGGCCTTGGGTAGACCCGCCAACATGGCCAGTTGTGCCAGAGTGAGATCATTGATCTCCTTGCCGTAGTAGGTTTGTGCGGCAGAGGAAAAACCGTAGGCACGGTGACCCAGATAGATCTTGTTCAGATAGAGGGACATGATCTCTTCCTTCGATAGTAGCCACTCAATCTTGAAGGAGAGGAAGATCTCATTGAATTTACGCAGGAAGGTCTTCTCCTTGCTAAGGAAGAAGTTACGCGCCACCTGCATGGTGATGGTGGAACCACCCTGGGATTTTTGACCTGTGGTGACCAGGGAATAGACCGCACGCAGGATACCCTTGTAGTCGACACCGGGATGTTCGAAGAAACGGTCATCCTCGGCGGACATCAGGGCCTGAACCATGTAGGGAGGGAACTCTTCGTAGCTCAGTGGGGCACGACGTTTTTCACCGTATTCGGCGATCATCTCTCCGTCGCGGGTATAGACGCGCAGTGGTACCTGTAACTGAATGTCTTTGAGGGTATCGATGTCCGGGAAACCGGGGGCGATAACCAGATACAGACCCAGGGTGCCTATCATGCCCAGTGCAAACAGACCCGCGCCCCACACCGCAAGCCCTCGCAGACCCCGCTTCAACCACTTCATAGATTCCCGCTCAATATAAAACACAAGGCCATTATAGGGATTTCCCACATATCGTGTCGCTTTTGTGTTGTCCCATGTTTAAATATGAGCGCTAACACACGATTTAAAGTTATGACATACTTATCCGTTATAAGTGCATAATAAACCAATAATATTTGTTCATGTAAAGCAGAGTGGTAGTGAATGTTCGGCAAGGATAAACAGACATTGCTGGGTCTGGATATTGGCAGCTTCTCGATAAAGCTGGTGGAGTTGTCGAGGCTTAGTCGTGGCTACCGTTTACAGTCCTGCGTCATTGAACCTCTGGCCCCGGGGCTGGTGGTGGATAAACAGATCCAGGATGTGGATGCTGTGGCGGCGGTGATTCGGCGCATGACTAAGGCCGCCAATAGCCGGCACAGCCATGTGGTCACTGCCATAGGCGGTGATAATATTATTACCCGGGTGGTGACTTTGCCCTTGGGTCTGAGTGAGCTGGAATTGGAAGAACAGGCGATGCTGGAGGCGGAGCAGAGCCTGGGCATCAAGCTAGATGCGGTGAATGTGGATTTTGAGGTGCTCGGTCCAACCCAGGGGGATCGTATTAATGTACTGTTGGCAGCCACACGCAAAGACTACATCGACAGCCATCTTATGGCGGTTCAGCTGGCCGGACTGACCCTGAAAATCGTGGATATAGAGGCCTTTGCACTGGAAAATGCCAGCCCCTTTTATGCCCGCCAGATGCCGGAGCCGCTGGTTGGGAAAACCGTCGCCCTGATCGATTTGGGACATACCACGATTACCGTCAACCTGTTACACAATGGCAAAAGCGTGGGCCATCAGTCGCAGCGGTTTGGTTGTCAGCAGTTACACGAAAGTTTACTCCAACAGAGCGGGATGACGAGCGCAGATATTCAGCATCATTTGCAGCAAGGCAGTTTGCCAGAGCAATACCAAAAGCAATGTGTGCAGCCCTTTTGCGATACCGCAGCCAGTTACATCAGCCGACTTTTACAAGTGATGCCGGGCAATGGTCTGGTACCGGAACTGGATAGGGTGATACTCAGTGGAGGCGGTGCGCTGCTAAACGGAATAAGCCATAGTGTCGAGGCGGTGCTACAGCATCAGGTATTGGTGGCGATGCCGCTGGAGGGTGTCGATATTAACCCTCGTTTGTCGCAATCACGCCTGCGTCGTCATGGTGCCAGCCTGATGGTCGCTCTGGGTCTGGCTATGAGAGGGTTTGATGTATGAGACGCATCAATCTTTTACCCTGGCGTGAAGAACAAAGGCGAGAGCAACAGACGCGGTTTTCCCGCCAGACAATGATGCTATTGGCAGGGTTGGCAGTGGTGCTGGTTCTGATCTACGCGCAAACTGCGAGTTCTTTGTCGGAACAAAGACAAAGAAATGTTTTTTTACAGCAGCAAATCCGTAGCCTGCAAGAGGATATAAACCGTTATCAGGGTGTGAGCGGTGATGGTAGTAGCAGCAAGGAAGGTCTGAAGGTGTTGGCCGGGCTGAAAAAGGAACGGCAAACACTGGTACGCATCCTCGATGAGCTACCCCGTCGAGTTCCAGAGGGGGTGAGCCTGAGTGAAATAAAACAGCAAGCGCAGGTACTGCGCATCAGTGGTATGGCGGATACCAGCGCCCGGGTGTCAGAATTTTTACGTCAGCTTGATCAGTCGGAAAATTTTTCTTCGGCGCGCCTGACGCTGATTAAGGTGGCCGAAAAAAATAGTTCGCAGCAAGGTCACAGTTTTGTGCTGGAAGTGTCTACGCAGCAGGGAAAGGGCAGATAGATGGACTTTGAAGAGTTTAGAAATCTGGATTTGGCCGAAATCGGTCACTGGCCCCTTCCTGCCAAGTTGATCGTATGGGGCGCAATGTTGTTTTTTGTCGGCTATATGAGTTACCAGTTTCTGCTTAAAGACCAGATGACGGCGCTGAGTTTGGCCGAGCGTGAAGAGCGGACACTAAAATTGCAGTTTGAGAATAAATACCTCATGGCCTCCCGACTGGCTTCACAACAGCAAAAGAGTGAGCACCCTCAAGCAAGCGATACAGCGAACAATACCGTGGCCTCTCTGCTAGAGCAGATCTCACGGGCCGGGGCAAATAACGGCGTTGAATTTCTCTTGTTTCAGCCAGAGCCAGAGATAAAGACCACGGACTATACCGAGCTGCCCATCCGTATTCGGGTCGCGGGTGATTATCATAGCTTCGGCCATTTTATCAGTGAATTGGCGGGCCTCTCCCAGGCGTTTGGTTTGCAAGAGCTGAGTATTAGTCGTAGCACGCGTCCGGGTTCCCGTGGTGGTGACGCCGGGACGGGACCAAAAGCCGATAGCCGTTCAGGGCAAAACCTGTTGATCCTGGAGTTGGTCGCCAAGCGTTATCGTCTGCAGGGGCAGGCTACGCAAACGACACAGGGTGGTAGGTAGTGATGAAGATAGTCTCCTGGCGCGTTCGATACCTGCTGTTGTTCGGTGTAATCGGGCTCTCTGCCTGTGGCAACGGACCTGATTCAGACCTGCAGGCCTACGTGGCAGAGGTGAAACAGAATGTGCCGGTTCCGGTGGTGGAGAAAAAAGTCACTAATAAACATGAACTTTTTGCTTATCAGGCCGATAGCGAAGGTATAAGAGACCCATTTATGCTGTCACAGAGCTCGGTGGCGCTGACGCAAACCCCTTCCGAGGGCGTGGTACCTGAAGAGCACGAGCGAGCTATTCTTGAGACCATGCCTCTGGATAGCTTGGTATATATGGGCAATATAGAGAAGCGCGGGCGTCGGGTGGCGCTGGTACGCAGCGCGGACGGCAAGATACACCAAGTCCAGGTTGGTAGTTATCTGGGACAGAACCATGGCAAGGTCGTGGAATTTGACCAGTACCAGATCACCCTGCGGGAACTGTTGTCAGATGGTCTGGGCGGATGGCATGCACGTACTGCTACGGTCGGTCAGGCAAAATAACAAAGTAAAAAGCGGGATAAGAAACGGAACAATGATGTTTGCTATAGAAAGGATATATCAAACAAAGACCAAAGGATGGTTGGCCTTGTTGCTGGCCGGTGTCCTGTTGTGGGGTTCTGTTGTATCTGCAGCAGAATTGCAACAGGTCGAAGTGAATCACCTTTCTGCCGAAGTGGTAGAGATAAAACTGTTACTTTCGGAAGTCCCCAGCAACTACCGGCATTTTGCCACCGACAAACCTGCAAGAATTATCGTGGATCTGGCCAATACCTCTCTGGCCTTGAAGCGTAAAAGGCGTGAATTAACGCTGGGTAAGCTAACCGGTTTGCGTATGGTCGAGTCCGCAGGACGCAGTCGAGTGATCGTCAACCTTACTGCCAGCAGCCCCTACGATTTGAGTCAGCAAGGTCAATCACTGATCCTGCGGATAGGTAAGAAAGAAGATATTCACGCCGCCTCGAATCGCGTAAAAGCGTCCGCCACGAATATCGCCGCTGCAATGAATACCCTGGAAAAGGTGGATTTTCGGCGTGGTCCGAAAGGCGAAGGGCGTATTATTCTCGACTTCAACAATGCCAATATTGCCTCCGATGTGCATGAAGAAAGCGGACAACTGGTGGTGGAGTTGCTCAACGCTCGGCTCCCCAAATCATTGGAGCGTCGTCTGGATGTGGTGGACTTTGCCACCGTGGTACGTAGTATCGACAGCT
>JAOUJT010000377.1 GCA_029883105.1 Gammaproteobacteria bacterium | reverse complement strand
GTCACCCTCTCGGGGGTCATCAATACCGGGACATCAACACCGGCCTCTGCTGGCTCGGGGATATCGAAGCTGCCACAAAATGCCTACAGTATTGCTCAATTAGCAGGCTATAAACTTTTCTGTGTCACCTTCACGACACCACCCGAATCTGGCGAAGCAACCCTTGTCGATAATGGTGATGGCACCTATGGCTACAATGTCACCATCAACAATGCCAATGGCCTGCCCATCGGCTGCTTTATCAACGACACTAACAATGTACCCGTTTCCACCGTTACCTTTAATGTAGAGGGCTCTTCCGACCTCAGTGGTGGCAGCAGTGGCGCGACCCTGACCGGTGGTGCGCATACTATCGATATCAACTTTGACCCCGTTACCGGTGTCTCCACCGCCACCGTCAGTGCGGCTGCCGTAGACGAATCCGGCGCAATCTCTGGCACTGAAGCCGCCACCCTGACGAGCACCATGGCTGGCAGCTGGAACATGAGTTGTAGTGCTGCTACACCCAGCTATACGGATGGTCAGTCTCTCACTCAAGCGGAATATGATGCCTTAAGTGAGTGCCACAAGATGCTTTGGGCCGATTACCAATCTTACTGGGACGGCACACAAGACGTCACGACCATTACCTGGAACGGAACCGGCGGTAGTTTCCCGCTCTACCTTAACGTCATCTCTGGTACCCAGGATGGCAACAACGTGCATGCCCTGGGTATCTGGCCTTCCGCGACACAGTTTGCTGACTGTGGTAGTACCGAAGGCATGAGTAGCACCGCGCTCGCCGCACAAAGTGTCACTGTTACAGGACAGACCTCCACTACAGGCAATCCGGTCGGCAACTTCACCGGCATCCACACCACCCTCGCGGCTGTCAGCAGCGGCGGTTACGATGTGGCAACCGACACCACCACCGGTGACACCACTGTGACCGGTAATCTGGGTACCATCAAAACCACCCTGCACGATAGTGGTGTCTACCCATATGACCATACCTTTGATGATGGACATGGTGGCTGGTGTGATGCCACTACAATCGGACTCCCGAATTTCGGTGACGATACCGAGCTCGGCCGTCAGCAGCGTTCCTGTTATGCCGACTTCATGGGATGGTCCATGTGGGACAGGGCTGAGAGCGGTAGCGATACCCTGGCAGAGTGTGCCCCACAGATGGACAGTGGCAGTCTCTACCAGCAGATCTGGAACTGGGATCAAAGCCTTAATAGTGGACTGGGTGATTTTGTTGCCACCGGCACCAACATCACTGTTCCCTTCCGCACCACGCTGGGAGGCATAAGCCCCGAGATCGCCATGCGTTATACCCTGATGGGTCTGGAACTGGTGGGCGGTGCCGCTATTGCCACCGACCATCGTCAGGAGCAGTGGAGCTACTGGTATGATCCAACACCTCTGACCGACTGGAGCGATGCCTCAGAAGCTCGTTGTGATTACGTTGAGGATATGACCATCAATATGGTACCCGCTGCCGATGGCCAGTCTGCCACAGGCCGCTTCACCATCAAAAACTTTGAAGCCTGTTTTGACACCACGTCAGGTGCCTCTGTAGATACCCCGTCCTCGGGTGATCAATTCAGCACCTTCGAGGTGAGCTTCACCAAGGTACCCTGATCCGGGTCCCGCTTCGTAAACCACGCTAGGCAGACCGTCACCTTCGGGTGGCGGTTTTTTTTGCCTGTACTATCTGTTATATCCCGCTGTTTACGCACACCGGCGTGCTGATAACTCTGCCAATAGATCGGCCGTAGGCCAGTGGAAAATAAATAGCGTGGAGAAGGGAATCGATGATCGGCTTACCAGTGAGCTAAGCCTGCGATGGGTGGTAACCCAGTTGTATACGTTCTATCTGTGTACCCATCAACTGCAACAGATAGAGCATCTCCTGTTGATCCTGTTTGACGATGGCGAACTCCAGCTCCATCGCCAACTGGGTGAGCGTGGGATAGCCAACGCCCCCCGCCGAACCTTTGATATCGTGCACCACTTGCTTTAGTGCTGGCCATTGCCTTTGTGTAGCAGCCTGGTTGAGGCTGGCATACTGTTGCGGCAGGTGGCTGACAAAGTAGTCCAGTGCCGGGCGTAACTCTTCCTCGGTGATGGTGGAGACAAGCGGGCTTAAATCTGCGGGCTTGTCATCGCTACGGTTGTTTAAATA
>JAOUJT010000111.1 GCA_029883105.1 Gammaproteobacteria bacterium | reverse complement strand
ACGCCAATATACATTCGTCTTCCACCGACCTTGGTTTCTCCTATAGATATCTCCATAGGGAATACTTCACCATTTTTACGCAGCGCTGGTAATTCCCTGCGTTGTCCAAACTTATCAAGATAGCCAAGCAGTTTACTTTCTCCACTCTTATGGTAGTTGTCCACATACTGGTGATGACTAGCCCTATGAGGGTTAGGCATCAACATGCTCAAATCTTTACCCAGAACCTCTGCTAACTGGTATCCAAATATCTCTTCTGCTGCAGAATTAAAGGTGATGATATTTGAAGCATCATCTATCGAGATGATTGCGTCCGAGACACTATTGATAATGGCATTGGCACGTTCTTTTTGCTCTTCTGCTCTTTTTGAGGCACTAAAGGCATCATCACTAGCCTTGTACAGCCTGTCTGCCAATACCTTGCTCTCTTCCACCTGTTGATCACTCTTGTCCTTCATAAGGCTTAATTCTGACAAGTTTTTTTCCAGTTCACTATTTACATTACCCAGAGACTGTTCTGCCACTAGTTGCGTAATCGCGTTTTGTCGAAAGGTCTCGACTGCCCGAGCCATAGAACCAATCTCATTTTTTTGTTGTTGATGTTCAATCTCTATGTCGGTGTTACCGCCTGCCAGGCTATACATCTGTATTGACATCCGGGATATTGGGCGGGCAATACTAAACACCAGGATCCAAACGCACACACTCACAAGAACAATGATCACCAGCAGGGTAAAGAACACTATCCAGATGCCCAGTTCCTGATAAGTATTCAGGCTGTTTAATACATGCTCTGACTTTGTCTCCAATTGGTAATAGATTTCTCGCGACAAATTATTCAATGCGTTTATTGCGGGGCCATCATCGATCTTTATTTTTCTATCGATACTTTCGATTTCCATGCCCTGCTTCACCAGTAGTCGCGCCTTCTCCAGGCTAGCCTGATATGTCTGAATCGTTATTAATAGCTGATCCAGAGCAACGGATTCCTCACTGGTATTACTTAAAGCACGGTACGACGATACTTGTTGATACACTTGGGTAATCTTATCCATCGCACGATAGAAATATTCGTCATCGTGACGCAGCAGATAGTTCTTATAACTGTGGATCATACCGCCATAACCGAGACTGGCCCGCAGATCACTGGCCAGTATCCATTTACCGACGCCACTGACATATTCATGCCGACGCGAGAGATTGAGCTCACGTAAGACTGCCAGGCCTTTAAAAGCAGGTCGGTCATCGACCTTTACCATACTATCTATGTCGCTGGATGAACGACCTTGCTGTATCGCTTGCTCGGCAATATGCAAAGCCAGCTCATACGCGCCCAGTACCGATTCGATAGCCTTTGCCGCCTCGACTTCTTTACGATCCAGACTCAAGCTGCGTAGATTTGCCAGCAAGTCATCAGCCGCACCCAGTTGTGTGTGCACCCGTTCAATCTGTGCCAGATCCTTACGCAGGACCAAATTCTTGAAGTCATGGATCATACCGCCGTAACCCAATACTGCTTGCAGGCGTACCAGTATGCGTGCCTTGTCACCACGTTCGGCCTGAAACTCTTGCCAAACTCTCTTCACCTGATTGATTTCGCTGTTTAAATAGGTGATCCCCGCAGACACTGTGATACCCGCCCCCAGCAAGATGGTTGCAGTAAGTAGAGTGAGCTGTTTGAGGTTAAGATTGTTGAGCATGTGGTCTGCCGGCTTCGTCTACCATGATAAACTTTCGAGTACGTATGTATTCACTATCTATAGTCTCGGTTCATACACCAGCATTAGCCATCCCGGTGAACAACAATTTACCAATTAGTATCATAATTATGCCTTTTTCACGTCACGTCCAGACTCAGGTCGCCACACGTTGGAATACAACATTCCTACACGATGCTCTCAGCGCCACGGTCTTTGCCTCCTAAGCCAATCTTGGTGATATCGTCGCCACAGCAATGAGTCTCAGGTACTCACCCCGCGACAATTGGTATATGGACTAAACACCACAGATATATAGCCAAAGGAATAATCTAACTGTCATTCCGTCCTGCACCAACCTCAGACTTAGTTATATCTGCTAAGAGGCATTACAGATTCGTGAAGTGTTTCTTGCGGTAAAAAGACTGGCCAGAGCTTACGTGCGCGAAGTAGATGGGTCCGTACTCAGGCCACTCTTATGGCTGATAAATAGGGATTAATATATAAAAGCTTGTACCACGGCCTTCAACACTATCGAAGCCGATCTCACCGTGCATTCGAGTTATGTAACTTTTAGCAATATTCAAACCCAGACCAGTGCCGCCCTTGCTTCTACTGGCGGAGGCATCAAGCTGTGAGAACTTGTCGAATATGCTTGCGTGATAACTTTCCGGAATGCCTGGACCCTTGTCTGTAACACTGATCCTGACGTTATTGCCTAAGCTTGAAACCATGATGGTGACGTCTTCGCCAAGAGGTGAAAATTTCACCGCATTTGATATTAGATTGGTTAAAACCTGATTCAGGCGATCTGGCTCAGTTTTGATCAGCACGTCTTCGACCGAGTTAATGAGTTTAAGTCTCACACCAAACTGTTCGCCATAGGCAATATTTTGCTCTACACACTGCTGAACAATCGGTGCAAGCTTCTCTGGCCTCAGGACAAACACTAGCCCACCGGCCTCCAACTTTTGTATATCCAGAATATCATTGATTAGCCTGACTAGGCGTTCTGAATTTTCAAGTGTGATGTTAAGCATAGATTTGAATTTTTCCGGCATCTCACCCAGCTTATCTGATGCCATTAAACCAATTGCGCCACGAATCGATGTCAAGGGCGTTCTCAATTCGTGACTTACATTGGAGACAAACTCATTCTTTAATCGCTCTGCTTGCTTCCGCCCACTAATATCATTGATGAATGCTGTATATATTTTATGATCCTTCAGCAGTACTTCACTTACTGCAATTTCCACCGAAAAAATTTCGCCAGATTTACGCTTGGCATCGATTTCCAATAGTCTTTCACAATCACTTTCTATACTTGCTGAAATTATCTGCTCCAATAATATATTATTATCGTCGGCCTTAAGTAAATCAACAAAATTAAAACCTATAGTCTCTTCTTCTGAACGTGCAAACATCTTCTCTGCAGCCGGATTAAAACTTTCTATCAGTCCATACTCATCCATGGTGACGATGCCTTCCACGGCTGTTTCGATAATGGCACTTGAACGCGCAAAGCTTTCTTTCAGGGTATCATTACTGATCTTCACTCGACTTTCTAAAAGCTCTTGTTCTCCCACTAATTTATCAATTAGCATAGCCATCTCAGACGACATCGCTTCCGCATGCAATGATAAGTCGTCAAACTCTTTGATGTAGCTTCTTGGCCACACTAAGCTCTCGTTGCTCCTTAGTCGCGAAGATATATTTCTGGTCTGAACCGACAGGGCTATAACTGCCTTGTTCATCCACTTACTGACAACGTAAGCAAATACTATTCCACTCAGGGTTATCAGCAATAGTAATGATAGTGACTCAATTTGTTTGTTGCGTATTTCTGACACCAGGCTCGCTGAGCTCTTCAATAGGACTAAGCGGCCTATATCGTCCCGGTGTAATGTAGTGGAAATGTAATAATAGGTTTGCTTCCACCAAACCATGAATGGCTGATCATTTCTTGGCGGCAACCATTGAGATAACGATCCTGTAATTTGTTTTTCACTACCCGAGGTTAAAAACTGGTTTGTTTTTTCCAGCTCAATATTCGATACCAGTAACTGATTGAATTTATCTAAAACTATATACTTTTGCGAGCCATCAATAGATACAAATTCATTAAGCTTACTGTTCAATTGTTCACTGCCCACGCCAATATCTGATTCATTTAGATAACGTTCAATATTTGCACTGGATGTTTGCAATCTATATTCAACATTTGCTTCCAAATTCCGCAACGCGGATCTGTTTTCATGTAAAAGAATTAGTAATGAAGAGATAAAGCTGGTAGCTATAAGCAGGGAAAATACTAGTTCAGTTATGCCAATATGATGTTGCGTCTGTGTGCTGATCTTTTCTCGCAAGGACCAAGGCAGGAGCAATAACAGGAAGGTAGCAGCGATGGCATTGGTAATCGCATTGATAGGCTGCTTAAGTAGGATCAATAGGGCCAGATCATTGGCCATACCCATAACCTGTGAATAAAACAACCAGACCAGGGGGGTTCCCAATAGCAGCCAATACACTGTATCGGCAATGATCAGGCTCTTAACCCCATAGCGTAACAGTATGCCGACGCTGAGTGCCTCGGCAGTAAAGATCATCATTGCATAGGGATGGCCCCACAGATAGTATGTGTATACACCGGACAGCAAAGCAACCAGTGTACCTATGGCGATGCCGTGTAAACGAACACTCATCAGCACTGCAATACTACCGAAAATAACGGCCACACCGAAAAAGAGATCCAGATGGAAATGGTTACCTATGAGGGCAAATAACAGCAATAGAAGGATCGAAACCCATTTAGACACGTGAACACACCTTGTTTTTATATACTAACTATATACGTAATATTGACGCTACTAACCAGTCAGAATCGATAATTCAAACTCGTTTTTGCAATATTATCGCATTTCCACATATTCCCTATTAGATCATTTCCTGATAAAATCGCTCAAGATTTAAGCATGCTGTTACATTTTTGATTTGAGGAGTGATTATGGAAGTTCAAGCCAACGGTAAGACAGTTGAGCTAAGTGAAGCTGGCTGGTTGCTGGAACTGGATCAGTGGACCGAGGAAGTAGCCGTGGAAATAGCCAAGGATATCGAAAAAATTGGTGAGATGAACCAGGAACACTGGGACATCATTAATACTGCCCGCGACTACTTTAGCGAAAATGGTTCCGTTGCAGAACCTCGTGTATTTTCCAAAATAATGAAAGAAAAATTTGGCAAAGACCGCAGTGATCAAAAATACATCTACTCCCTTTTCCCCACTGGGTTGATCAAGTGTGCGAACAAAATCGCAGGTCTACCACGTCCTAAAGGCTGTAGTTGAACTCTAAGTAAACAGATTGCTGTTTAAAAAAAGGCGGGCCTAAAAATAGGCCCGCCTTTTTAATAGATCTATGTTCTGTCATTTGCCTACTTTTAATCTACATCAGATGCATTAGTGAGAATAAAGTGACACTGTAAATTGATACATGTTTTCCAATGAACTACTCTTTGGTCAACATATAAATTGTATTAATTAATTCAGCCTGACTAATCGGCTTATTCAGATACGCAGAAATACCCATCTCTTTTGCCTTTTCTTCATCAATGTATTCGCTATATCCCGTACAAAGGATAATAGGAATATCTTTATTAATATCTAATAAGCATTTCGACAACTCTGCACCGGTCATGCCCGGCATAGTGTAATCGGTAAGTATAAGATCGTATTTGTTTGGAGCTTTACTAAATGCATCCAAGGCTTCTTTGCTATCGTTAAATACGTCGACACTGTAATCATTTAGGCTAAGAATTTCATTAAGAAGATTTGCCACCATCGACTCATCATCTACAACCATAATATGCTTTCCATTTCCATTGCCGGTTTTCATATTTGAATTACCGTCCATATTACTATCACTTTTTGAACTCCTTGGTATTACAGGCAATAAAAGTTTAATTTCAGTACCTATATTAGGTTCCGTCACAACTTGCACATGTCCATTGTGCTCATGCACTATACCATGCACCATTGCAAGTCCCATTCCAGTACCCTTTCCAATATCCTTATTTGTCACAAATGGTTCAAATATCTTCTCAAGATTATCATACCTTATACCTTCGCCGTCATCTTTGACTGACACCACCAACATTGGTATGGGTATTGGCTTTAAACATGAAGAACATACTCCGGAAATTGACGTTTGATAGTAACAATTAATAACAATACTACCCTTCTCGCCTATCGCATCCCTTGCATTGATGATTAGATTTAAAATCGCCTGACTTAATAATACTTTATCCCCGACTACGTTATGAAGATTTTCACTGATAGATATATCCAGTTCTATACTACTAGGCAGCATTGGTCGTACCATACGTACTGATTCATCGACAATAGATTCGATCTCGAGCTCTTTCATCACACCAGGAACCTGGCGGCTAAAGGTTAACATCTGTGCTATAAGCTCTTTGGCCTGTCCACCCGTTTCTAAGATGTTTTTTAGGTAAGACTTTAATTTCGTATCGTCCTTAGCTACCAGCATCATTCCAAGCTCTGAAAAACCTATCATACTCGCAAGCATATTATTGAAATCATGTGCTATACCACCCGTTAGCTGTCCGATTGATTCCATCTTTTGTGACTGTTGTAACTGTCTATTTATAATATCTCTTTCGTGATTGTAATTAAGTCGCTCTAACTCCGCCGACACTATGATAGAATAGACCTGACATATACTCATTTCAAAATTCATACTTACTTTACTTGCCTTATAATACAAGGCAAGAATACCTAGCAATATCCCATTACCATCTTTCAGAGGAATGCTTATATAAGCTTTGGCATTAAATGGCTGCATTAAAGCTTGATACGATGACTCTGCAACTGTGCAATCCAATATACATTGGATACCAGACTTCCTCATACGGTCCCAGGCCTCACCGGACGCCAGTACATGGATATTATCCTTTATTTCACCATTTTCTGCATACGATATAGTTTCTATCGTCTTCTCATGCACGTTACTAATAGTTGCGATATAAGAATAATCAGCATGAAGGGTAATCGACAAACTCTTAAGGATCGAATCAAGCAATGAATTTGTTCTACTTCTTTCCATTGAACCTGAAATATCAGAAATTATAGACTCGATCTGTTTTCTTTCAGTCACATCAATTCCAGATGCGATTATTACAGTGCTTTTATTAACATCCTTAGCAACAGTAATCGTCCATTCTATGTATTTTACACAAGCATATTTGTCTACATACTTCTTTATATAGAAATCTTTTCCACTTGTCCCGAGACGAAAAATATTTTTTATATATCGCAGAACTGATGTGTCGTCATTCTTTTTAAACAAGTCATGCATTAGTGCATCCGTGACTTCTTTATCAACATCGATATATTGATGCACCTTGCTGTTATAGGCTTGAGTTTTACCTTTTTCGTCAAAGACGAGAACTACCACATTTAGATTGTCAAGGTATAATTTTACACGCTCCTTTTCTTCTTCTAATTTCTTTACAGATTGTTTTGAAATCTTCATTTCATTGATGACTGCATCTATGTATTTTTGTGGGGAAGTATCGCGTATATACATATACACATGTTGTACTTCATTAACGTCTACTAGAATGATGTGTATATCCGCCAGAAATTCACTCCCGTCTTTGCGCAAACAGGTAACATCATTCCTCGCCTCCATATCGTGGCGCATAGCATCTTGTACATGCTTATATAAAAAGTCATTCTGTCTTGAGTAAATGCCCGGAACCAGCAAATCCAGATATATGCCAAGTATTTCAGTCTGTTCATACTGAAACTGTTCTACTGCACTATTATTTGCATAAACGACAATACCATCCTCATTGAACACTAATACTGATTCTGGCGACACCTCAACCAGATTTTGAAACCTTCTTTCTGATTGATTCAGGCTTTCTTTGAAACGAATCTTTTCAACGTGATACTCATCGCTTACATTTACCAATGTTGTTGTTAGATTTATGTTATCAAAGATCATTGAGTGCATTATATTGTATTGTCTATTATATTTTATCAGCCCGATACTCAGCAGGAGCCAGGCGATAGAGACAATATATGAAACTTCCTTATACTCAACAGGCTGATAAACTAACAACCAAATTAATGACGCCAATGCTATTGGCGTATAAAATATAATTGCACCCACAGCAAATGAATGGTTTCCAATCGTCACCAGAACAATAATTAACAATAGAGAAGAAACGTGAAATATGCTCGGGGAATTTACATCATATATAAACAGACTTGATGCTAACAGACTTGCGATAGTTACATGAAACATTAAAAACAAGAATATACTTAGCGTGAGTTTCTGCTCTTGTTTTAGTCTGACTTTGTAGTACTGAGAAAAACTAATAATCGCTATGCACAAAATCTCTATAGTGCCGAACAAATATGACATTACAACTTTATCAAGCTGGTCGAATAACATCACAGCCATTATCGCTACGACTAAGAAGATATATATGGCATATACTTTGGCATATTTCCATGCCAATAGTACTTTCTGGCAATCTAGCCCTCTTGAGATTATTGGTTCCTGATTCACTATAAGTCCACTTTAATAAATGCCTTTTATAGTGTTATGTTAATCTCATAATTCTTCTATTGACTACCAACAAGTGTATTTTCACCAAATATCTACAATTGTAGTGAATTTTATGCCCTCCACCTTACACATATCACATGGCTATAACATTTTGCATAGCTTTAGCATGTACCACTCTCACCGCAACTTTTAGCTCAGAAAGTAGCTGCGCCCGACCCTTAAAGCCATATTTCTTATTAAAATAACTGACCTCATGTTTTTGCCATATCTTTTCGATCAGGAAAATCAATAAACGCTTTAGTTCAACATCATCTTCGTCAAGATTAGCAAATACAACCACCTCTAAAAGCAGTGATAACTCTCTTATTACAGATTCATATAATCGATTACTATCATAGAAGCTTATGAGTGCCTCTAATGTATTATTATTTAATTCTGGTCGCGAATTTCTATTCGCTATTTCAAGCACATATGCTGGATCTAATTCTTTTAAAGGTTCGGCCAATAAGTAAGGCAAATCCTCCACTAATTTGTTTGTT
>JAOUJT010000376.1 GCA_029883105.1 Gammaproteobacteria bacterium | reverse complement strand
ACCCTATTCCACTCCTTGCAGATTGTTCGTATAGGTGATTCAAGGGCTATTGAGACTGATGTGCCTTATGCCAAGCAACATCAATTCGGTCTTTTGGGGAATGAGACACGACCCTTTCTCGGAGCTAATGAGGACGACGTGAGGCGAATGTCGGCCTTGATAATGAATAAGCTAGTAGGAGCCTGATATGGGATTGCAAGTAGACATATTTTTGAAGGACATGGAAGACAAACTCAAAGCAGTAGTCCCTGAGAATCTTCTTAAAGTGTACGATAGCCAGATGTTGCTAGACTGGGAGTCCGAATTAAAACCACCTTTCTGTGGCGTTGTCTATGCAGGTATGACCGCCGATGGTACTGATAACAGAGGGCTGTCTCAAGAGATGGTATTCAACATTTATGTGTTGGCCGGATCCTCTGCTAAGCTGAAGACCAAAAATGTCACTCCTGCTGAAGTAGAGGAAGTCAGCTTAGATGTGACAGCATTCCTCGACAAGTTACGAAACGAACTACGTCAGGCTCGAGCCCCGAACTCTAGATTCTTTTCGTTCGGCGGGGAGATTCCTTATGATTTCGGTAAAAAGGGCATAGGTTATGTCCAGATATGGAAGGTTAAGGCTACCATCTGATTATTGCAATTAAGTGCAATAGCCTTTAATCTTAGAAAGTACGATTAAATTCAACAGTAGGAGCATATAACTATGGGACGTCCAGTAGTTACGAGCCGGTATTATTCCGGTCAAGGTATTTGTATGATGGCTACCCGTGATGGAGCTGGCGTACCACAGGGCTTACGTCCTATCGGTAACGTGCCAGAACTTTCACTGGGTATTGAAATTAGCACTGAAGATCACAAGGAGTCTTATTCCGGTGCTCGTGGTGTTGATAAAACATCCACAACAGAAACGGCTGTATCCGCGTCAATCACGTTTGAGTCAATTGACCCTGAAAACTTGGTGCTAGGTATCAACGGTACATTTACTGATGTGGTCGCTGCAGTTGGGGCGACACACACGGTACAACTGTTCTTAGGCAAATGGACAGCGTTGGATTACTTAAATGTGTCTAACGTGTCTATCCCTGATGATGGAGTAGGTACACTGGTGATCGATGTGGATTATGAGCTGGATGCAGCCCATGGTCTGATCAAGTTACTATCCAACACCAATAAGGCGGACGGGGTGAATACTATAGTCACTTATGACCACGCCCAGACGTATAACCTAGAGGCATTGACGGCTTCTAACCCTGAGCGGTATTTCATATTCTCAGGCTTGAATACTGAAGACGACAAACCTGTTCGCTTGGAGATCCCTCGCCTACAGACCACCCCGTTCTCAGATCTGCCTATGATCAATGATGGTATCGGCACGTTCTCCTTGGAGGCTACGGCGCTGGCAGACCCCTTCATTGTGGATGCGGGTAAGTCTAAGTACTTCAGAGAAATTTTAGGGGCTTAATGGATTAGCCCTTGATTTGTGGTATAAAGTGAAGGCGGGTGTAAAAACCGGCCTTTTTTATTGCGTGTTACTAAAGGAGTGACCATGACTGATAATAAGCAAGTAACTGTCAAGACCTTGGCAAACATAATAATCCCTCATAAAGTGGTAGATCTCGGAGACGGGCAAGGGTTTAAGGTGACTGGACTCAGTATCAAACAATTGATAGATGCCTTCGTAGGGCATTACGAATTGCTGGACGGCCTAATGGAAGGTGAGTTTGAGGGTATAGGCAGGGCTGTACTGGAGTCCCCTGAGGTGGTTAGCAGGATAATTGCCTTGGCTGCCGGTGATGAGGAGAATTACGAAATTGTCATGCAGATGCCTACTCAGATTCAAGGCATGGCACTGATGGCGGTGTTTGAATTGACCTTCCCGGACACTAACACACTGGGAAAGTGGTGGGCGCGGCTAGAGGGATTAGTGGGCAATCTAAGCCACGCTTACAAGAAGGCCATAAGCAAAGGCGAAAAGATCGATCCAGAGGAGTTAAGGAGGCAAATTCTTTCTGGGGAATTCTAATAGTTCACCTTGAAGCATTGTTGTCGTCAGGACACCCCAACGCATTTGATTATACGCCGGCTCAAGTTGTGGTATGGTACAGCCTGAGTATTGAGCGAGAGTTGAACCAAAGACGTTTGTACGTGATGGATACGTGGATGGCGTCTAGAGTTGTAGATAGTGATGATATCAACAAGT
>JAOUJT010000110.1 GCA_029883105.1 Gammaproteobacteria bacterium | reverse complement strand
GACTGAGGTGTTGATTGGTAAGGACCCTTTGGACAGGTATTTATCTTGTGGTCATACAATGGACGACGCCATGCCATCTGTGTTTCATATCGACGAGATTGAATTGGTCGATGTCAATGTCCGCGGGGACTGGTCTGAGGAGACTGTCACACAAGGTACGAAACCTGAAACCAGTGTGACAACGGAAGACCCGACCCCTAACTACTACAATAAGATCTGGAATGGTAAGATAGACCCCTATCGAATCTGCCGATTATTTGATGTCGGTGGAGGCCCTCGTGAGCAGATAGTCAAGAAAGGGCTCAGAGGTACGTCTAAAGGCCAGACAGAGGCAGATCTTATCAAAGAGCTGAAAAAGGCCATGGACAGATGGGTAGAAATGGCTATCGAAGACGGAATTCTAACCGGCGACGAGCCTTGGATCTGATATGAAAATGTCTAATGAGCTGGTGTGGGATTATCGTAATTACTATATTTCCGAATGGGATAAGACCGGACGAATATTCCAGACTCATGAGATATGTATGCCAGAGGATGTTAGAGGGGGTCGATACCAGCAGATATGCTCTATAGAAGCGTTCCGGCGTAGACTCCTCACATTTTGGCATGAGCACCATTACATGCAGCATACAGGGGGTACGATGATGTACCAGAGATCCAATCACCTAGATTGGACCCCTGCCGATAGGCTGAAAGGGGAGAGGGTTGCACATCCAGTAAAGCAGCATAGTTCTGTTTGGGAGTTTTATAGGGTTATAGGATACAACCACCGGAGACGTCCTTCGTCTGATTTATTACTGCCTTTTATCCTATTTCCTTGCACTTAATTGCAATAAACCCTTGACACAATTCTTAAAATGACTATAATGTAAGTATCAAAACAAACAACTGCATAGGAGCAGACAACATGGAACTAAAACTAGCGAAATTATTGGTGACAGTATTGGAAGATCATGGTGAAGAGGCTTCGATATACGAAGATTACTCAGGTCGTGGTATGTATGGCGGTGTCACTGTCGGGGTATCAACCTCAGCCTACCTCTCTACAATCATGACTTGCATTATAGTCGCCGCCGATCAATTTGTTGACTATAACAACGAGCCTCTATTTAGAGACATGGATACATTGCGATCCGACTCTTTGGGTGTAGGTTTCATACTTTACTGAGCAGAGGGCCTCATGACTATTACGATATTCAGTACAAAATTATACTCAGAAACCTACGGCGATAATGTGCCTGTAGATATCAAGGCCGAGTATATTGCTGATGACGATAGTTTTGAGGCCACATTCACCCTGCAAGGTATTCAGGTTGAAAAGTTGACAGATCCCGGTGACATATCCCTTGATGAACTGGAAGACACCATGGCGGCGGAAGAGCCTTTTCTAATGACTGAATTGGAAAAGTTTTTGATAGCAGAGGCTCAGTCGGAAGCGGAAGACGCAGCGATAGCCTTGTATGAGCAACTAAAATCAGAAGGAGT
This sequence comes from Gammaproteobacteria bacterium, assembly GCA_029883105.1. Taxonomy (GTDB): domain Bacteria; phylum Pseudomonadota; class Gammaproteobacteria; order Thiohalospirales; family Thiohalospiraceae; genus JABURT01. The sequence goes on along the minus strand of JAOUJT010000110.1, from coordinate 7,464 downwards.
GATCTGATGGCACAGATAGGTGGTATCGAGCCGGGGTACAAACCCAAGCCAGTGAAAACTACAAAACCCAAAAAGAAGAAATCTGTAGCAGATCTGCAGAAGACCTGTAGCGCTTGTGGGTATACCAGCCCAATAACATCAGGTCGAAAAGTGCTTATGTTTGAGGACGATTATGACCCCAACACATACCACTGCAAAGGCTGTGTTAAGTACTTTAATCTAGATGGTCTCTATGGGTCTCCAGATCGACAGTGTGATGCTGTGAGTATTAACGATACCATGAGTAAATTTGAGGTAGGTAGTTACGCCTTGATACTGGTTACTCAACAATTCACCAGTAACACCACAGGCAGATCCTTGAAGATAGAGATGGGGGATGCCCTATGTATTTCACGAGTGGGTTTTGCTGGTGACGGGGACGGTACGTGGAAAGGCAGCCAAACTAAATTCAGTATTGATGTTCATGTCGGCACTGAGATTTTGACCCTATTCCCTCATGAAGTCAGCCCTATATCGTGGATTACTATTATGTCTCTTAAATCCGATGGGGAGTACATGGAGGCATATTTAGAGGAGGTCGATGGCTATGGTGTTTGGCAGCCTACCCTCGAGGTACGGGAACAAATTATTAATGCCTTTGGCCCCAGATAATGTAATATTTAAAACTACCTAATTTTGAGGATTGTAGTATGACTGGTACTTTAGCTTCACTAGCCAAAGCCTACCCTAATGACACTTTAAACCTATGTGATCATTGTAGTCAGACCTTTGCCACCTGCTCAGCTATTGCAGAGGAAGTTGTGTTCAACTCTGCCCCGCTAAAGGATAACGTACTGGGGTGTTCTGAGTTTGATCCCGCACAGGATGGGCCTGACCATGGTTAATTTATTCGATAACTATGCCGCCGATGATCCCGAGGTCTTTGAACGAGACCCTTTGTATTACCACATGGAGTTGAGGTATCTTAATTGGGTTACCCAAACCGACAATCTATGTGACTTTGTTGTTATGCGATTGAAGACCGATGTAGGCGTAGTGCCACTACATGTTTGGGTGCCTAAGAAGATCTGCAGACGGCATAATGAGACCGATAAAACCGTGATGGTCCATAGAGCCACATACAAAAAGATCTTGAAGGATGCGATCACAGCCAGTAAGATCAAACACCCAGAAGCCAGAAAACTTAAAGAGTAGCAGGGGTTTTATATGTCGGAATTAATTGCATTGACAGAGCATGTACATGGTAATGTGGGCGTCTTGTTTATCGGATACACACTACTGAGTCTACTGACTTTCGCGTACCTTGGCCGGAGAACCCTGTATCGACCTATTAAGCACTACGGTCGAGTGCTTAGGTGGGCTCACTCTAAGAACATTATCAGCCACGGGACGTCTATTGGGCAGATCGAGAAAACACTTGAGGAGGCTGAGGAAGTTCTGGAAGTGTTGCAGGATATAGAGGCGCTTAAGATTGAATGTATGAAGAAGGGTTACCAGTGGCAAGATTCCCAGTACTATGCAGATAGACTAGCTGCCTTACGACATAAGTTGATGGACGAGTACGGGGATGTGTTTGCGACTCTGATTATCGGGCTAGAGATTGAAGGCCTCAGCATCAATGAGTGCTTAGATGTGGCTGTTACTAAGTTGGAAAGTAGGGCTCATGAGAAAACTTCTTTGGTGGACGGTGTATTAATCAGAGAAAAAACTTCTTGACACAACATCAAAAAAGCTTATAATTAACGTATCAAAACAAAAAACCTGCATAGGAGCAGATTATGAGCCATTCAAAATTTATCAAAACCCTAAAAGAAAAAACATCTGAAGACAATTACGAGATTGTCGTAGAAGGACCAGAGGACAAGGAGTATGCTTTTCGCTGGATCCTGAGGCACCAACAAGCCCTTGAGCTTAATGGTGTGATAATTGATATGCAGTCAGCCAGCTTGATCTGCCAATATCTAGACAAGCTGAGTATCGAAAACAAAAAGAACCTACTGAAGCGAGAGCCTTGGCGTATTGCTGAACTATGTTGGGACATCTATTCCAGAGTGAACCCTCGTTAGGGGGTTCCGCAATAAAAACTAAGAAGGAATTTTACGATGAAGTTAACCCGAAACCACAAGAGACTACTAATCTCTATTTGGATACCGGTGTGGATCTCCGTCTGCCTTTACTGCATATCCGCATTGGCTATGTACTTAGCGACAGATACGACAGACCCTATGGAGGTGTTCGGGGCTAAGTTTGGGATGTACTCCTTGGGTATTCTTGGAGGGCATATATTAGCCGTGAGACCTATCATGGTTATAAGGGCTCGTATGATTGCAAGGAGGAGTTTTTAATGGCTTTGATACGACGCCCCGCGGACTTTAAGCATACTGAACACACCTTGGCCAAGGCAGTTGCTTGTAACTACATGTTCAGCCGTAGGTTTCAGGTCATGATACCTAATTGTTATACCTCTCAAGATAATGAGGCTGATATTTTAGGCATCAAGAGCAATAACTACTGCGACGAATTTGAGATCAAGTTGTCTAAGGCGGATTTTGATAACGATGCTAAGAAGTTGATCCAGTATCGAGACATGAACCAGCAAGAACGCAAACTGGGCTGGGACGCCAGAGACCCTGACATGAAGCCTTGGCAGATGCCAAAGCAGGAGGCCTTGCAGAAAGGTCTTATGGTATGTAATCGATTTTGGTTTATCGTACCCTCCGAATTGCATACGAAGATTAAGGTCCCTAGTTGGGCTGGCTTGATTACGGTTTTAGGAGAGAGTGGTGTGCGAGTACGTCAGGAGCCTAAGAAGCTCCATAGTAGGAAAATGGATAATGATGATAGGAATCACCACGCATCCAAGCTAGGTGATCGCTACTGGAAGACTGTCAACGGTGTGAGATACCACGGATCGAGGTGAATATGAAACCCTATAAAAAGAAGATGTCTTTCTTGAACGTAAAGGAGCATCTGTCTTGTACAGGCAGAGCACCTATGCCGAAGTGGTTACTCAAGGAGGGTAACAGTGTCCCACAAAGATACTGGCGCAAGATATGGCAAGCTACGCCCCCATGGCTGAACGAAGATCAAATAAATCAGATCAAAGAGATCTACAACAACAGCCCCGAGGGCGAGCACGTAGATCATATTGTCCCGTTGAAATCCAAGTTAGTTTGTGGGCTTCATGTACCTTGGAACTTGGAAAGTCTACCGAAAAAAGATAACCTGCAGAAATCTAATAAGTGGTGGCCGGACTGCCCTTTCGAACAACTAGGACTACCTATGCCAAGACTCAAGACAGACATATACACTCGCGCCGTGACCTACTTGCAGCAGTATAAGACCCCTAGAGGTAAATGCTTCTACCGCTGTGGAGGTTGCCGATCTCGAAGAGTGTTGAATAGGGAGATTTGGGAGTACCTAAGAATACCGAAATGTAATGATTGTGGTGATCTGGATTGGATAATGGATAACCACCGGTATCTGGAATGGCAGCATAAGCAGGGGGCTTATGAGGTATGTCATTGCTCCTTTGTACCTTATAAACACAAGCCTAAGTCCAAAAAAGAATGTGAGCAAAACTTCCCACAGGCCCCGGATCCCGTTGCCCTGAAAGAGATGGCGCAAACAACCTTTGATATGTTTGATGAAGATGCTCCAATATCTTTTTGCACTTAATTGCAAAATAATCCTTGACACAACATCAAAAAAGACTATAATTACAGTATCAAAAATAAATAAATCAATCGCACAGGAGCGAGCATCATGGAAATTCAAAACTGGCATTCAAAGACCATGGCTTCGATGAGATCGAAAACCGTGGAAGAACTTCAGTACATCTACAAGGATGCAACCGAAGCGGCTGAAGCCGGGGAATCTTTCGGCAACCCTAAGTCTGGTCAGTATAGAGACGAAGCTCATTATGCAGCTATGGAAATCACAGCCCGAAGCAAAAGAGCAGGAGCGTGCGCATGAGTGCAATGACTAAAGATCAAATCGAAAAGAAGCTTTCCGAAGATACTGGCGAAGCAATTACCATTGAAAAGCACGAAGGTATTTGGTACTGGTATATGGATAAGAATCCTGATTTGCAGGATAAAATAGTAGATCGTTGCACTCACAATTGTTCCCTGTCACAGTTCGACGCGGTTACCCTGAGTGGTATTTCCAGAGAGGTTGAAGAATGTCAAGCCCAACAGGGGCGTGGCTACTAATGCCTTTGTCAGGAGAATGTGCGATGTCTATATCATACAAGCATAAGAAGGGTCAGCCTTGGTTTTTAAAGGACTGTGTGATTGGCACGTATAGCCCAGTTAAGAAAGGGGGTTGGTCTATGCAGGAGAATAAAGGGATAGAGATTGTCCACAAGCCCACAGGGATTCATGTTAAGCACCATTCAAAGAGAAGCCAACATGCTAACAGGGCCTTGTGTATTCAAAGCCTTGAGGAGATTTTAGGCCCTCAGGGTGGATTTGGAGAAGACGCTTAGATAGAGTATATTACTCAGGAACCCCCAGATAAGGTGCACGACGATGGCAGTGACTATGAATAAACCAACCCCTGACGGTGAGCGCATGATGATTGTGCCGGCTAACCGTGCAAAACTCAGAAAGGCCTTCCAGAAGGCTAAAGATCAGGGAGACACCGTAAATAACTACCCTGTTATCAAAGACCCGGACTCACGAAATTCATTACTCTTGTTTATACCTATGGGAGAGTCTTTGACCAAAGTACTCGAAGCTGTAAAGGTAGCTCGCAAGGAGAAGGAGCCTAGAGGTCCGATTCTTACAGTTCTACAACACCCTGATATTATAGAGGGTGAATAACCGACTGATACCTCAAGGAGGGCTATGGTCATGGCAAGAAAAAACAGCAATAGAGATCGAGTAAGGCAGTTTTTCAAAAAGAACGAAGGTGGTTGGGCTACTACGAAAGACTTGGCCGAGTACCTTGGGCTAACACGCACTCAGGTATCGAATGCCTGCGGTCAATTGGCTTTAAAGGGCGAACTTTTTAAACTATCTAAAGTCAAAGGCAAAACAAGCGCATACACTCTGAACGTACTCAACCTGTCTACCTACCCCCTGAAGGAAATCAAGATCCAACCGGTGAAGGATTCTAAGAAGGTGGTTGCTGAAGTGGTGGGGATCTCGAAAGGTATGAACGCTATTATTGAGGGAGCCTCTGCGGTAGAAGCCGAGTACCAAACCATGCGTCAGGGGCTAAAGGACATCCGAGCTCAGATTGATGCCCTATTGGGAGATACCGTATGAGTCAGAAATCGGTAATGTCGGCTACTGAGATCTCCGGTATGATGGCCACTAGAATCATGAAGGCCGTAGATATCAGGGCATTAGGTAACTCAGATCGAAACATGAAAGACGTGGCTATAGATCTGGTGAACGCCTCAGGGTGGACGTACAAAGAAGTTGCGGAACAAGCCTACCTCGCACCTACCACCGTGCAGAACTTGGTAGAAGAAAAAACTCAGTTCCCCCGCTATGATACAATCGAACGGATCTACCGAGTATTTGGTGTAGAGTTGAGAGGCACCATGGCCAAGGTGGATTACCAATATAGACTACAACCCAAAAAGGGACGGTAATGGCCAAAGCAGTTAAGATGAAGTCTAAGAAGTCTCGGAAGTCCAAGACCTACGCTCCTGTTAAATCAGCGGAGCGTTTGCTCAATAGAAGGGCTGACTTCGTAGTTATCCAGTGTTGGGAGAGTCAGCAAACGGATAAACCGGGATTGCCTGAGTATACGACCAATTGTTCTGAGGATGTCCTGAGTCGAGCGGTACTCTACCCCAGACGATGGTACTTTGCTGCAGTGGTCCTGTGCGTGGATCCAAATGATACTAAGTGGGCTTCGTATGAAGAGCGGTGGGAATACATTTCTGAGTCCCCTATCTATCTTAATGAGCTGAAGGATCGATCTTCGGAGTGGGTTGATAATGTACGAAAGCAAGTCAACCATAAACACATCGTAGATATTGGGTGGGTAGCCCGACCATTCACCCCAGCCTTTGAAGCTATGCTGGCAGAGCAGGAGAAGTATGCTGAGAAAATTGGATTTTAGTAAAAGCTATTGCACTTAATTGCACTGGTGGTAGAGTGTCCTTAACCTTTGTAGAGGGCTCTACCATGACAACCAGACTGTTTTGCACCCACGGAATACACTCAAATAGACACCAACTAATAAATTTAAAAGATGTCGTACCACATACCCACATCATAGAAACTAACATTAGTACTTGGAAATCGTGGTTCCCTTACAAGGTTCGCAGAGAGGCTATGCTTATAGTCAAGGAAATCCAGCGTAGATACCCTAACCAAGAGCCTATTCATCTGACAGGCCATAGTGCAGGGTCATTAGTCATGAATAAGGTCGCTGAGATACTAAGTACCCTGAGTCCAGAAGTACGGAACCCTGTGCGATCTCTCATTTTGATTAACCCCGCTCTGGATGCACGGTACGAGTTATCCCATTACCCTGAGAGGATCTTTTGTTTGCATGACACCGAGGACAAGTTGACTCTGTGGGGTAGCAGACTCCCTTTCCATCCTTTTGGGAAAATGGGGCGTGTCGGGTACAGAGGCCCACTACCTGTTATTAGCATAGATATGAACCCTTACTTAAAGAAAGAGGGTATACTGGATCATAGTTCTATTTTGCTTAGTCAGAACTACTATGTGTGCAAGAGGTTGATTCTGCATTGCATTGGTTACGATAAATGAGTAAAGTCTAAACTCCATGGACTAATACTAAACCCCAATTGGGAGCACGATTATGAATAAATTCGACAAACTGTCTGCCGAGACTGTTAAAGGCAATGCCCTTAAAGTTCTGGCAGGCCAAAAACAATCTGTAGTTGCAGGCACTACCGCCGCTACTAACATAGCTCTGGCGGGAGCTGCTGTAGGCGACGTGATTCAATCTGTAATTATGTATGCCACAGGCGTACCTTCAGATGTTACGGCGGAGGCCAGTATCACAAGTGCAGGCAACTTGCAGTTATCCACCACGAACTCCTCAACGAACACCCTAGTGGTCACTTGGCTGCCGGGCTCAGCTTAATACCTGAGTAGTACGGATATTGTGAAACCCTCTGTCGTACTGTGAAAAGTATAGCCGAGGGTTTTTTAGTTTTAATCTTCTACTTTTTAACCGGTACATTGGAGACTGCAGATCATGGCCGCGAAACCTGTAAAAAACTACACATGGTACTCAGGGGACGATGAGTTCATCCGCTTGGTCCGAAAAGATAAGAATAAAATCCCTATAGACGTAACCGGCGGTTCGGCTGTGCTGGTGGTCAAACGACACACTGAAGATGATACCCCTCTTCTTACCATTGCTGCCGTGGTGGGAACCACTGATGGGAGTATCGTGATCACTATTCCCAAAGCCAGTGTTACGGCCTTGAACCCCGACAACATCAAAACTGAAATCTATGAATAC
>JAOUJT010000375.1 GCA_029883105.1 Gammaproteobacteria bacterium | reverse complement strand
ACTGAAGTATGTTAACAACACATTGCCACCACTGTTAGAGGCTCCGCCCACCAGCCAGTATGGCCCATAGGGCTGGCTGTAGACACCATGTTGTGGGTCGAAGATGGGCGTTTCACATACTACTTTTGTGACCAGGGTGGAGCCCAGTGAGGTGATCGCATCGCCCGGTTGACTGGCACCACTGGCATAAATGGCTGCGGTACTGTCGGTGGTGCCGGCGATGATATCGACCGCATGAGTGATACCAAAGTGTGCGGCCAGCTGCAGATCCAGGTGTCCCATTAAACTGCCCGGTGGCAGTACCTGTGGTAGCAGATGGCGCGGCAGATTGAACTCATCCAGCCACTCCGGCCAGCTCTGCTGCTGGGCGTCATAGCCAAGCTTCATACAGTTGTTGGTGTCGCTCAGACCAAACTCACCACACAGCCGGTTGGCTATCCAGTCGGCCTGATGCAGGGCAAAGCGGACCTTGTCTATCGATGTATGCTGTTGCAGCCACAATAGTTTCGCCAGCGTCGATGACGGGCCGATGGCAGCGGTATCTGTCGGTGCAATAGCAGCGATCCGTTCTGCCTCGGCGGTGGCGCGGGCATCGTTATACATCAAACCCTGGCTCAGCGGCTGACCGTTTTCATCACATAGCAGCAGGCTACCGGAGGTGCCATCAATGGCGATGGTAGCCAGAGGCGTATCACCCAGTTGTGAGAGGATATCTGTGATGATCTGGTGGACGGCCTGCCACCACAGCTCCGGGTCTTGTTCGACGGATTGTTGCTGGCGTATTGGGGAGGGGAGATCTGTGTGGCTCTGGGCGAGGATGTTGCCGCTATGGTCGATAGCGATGCCCCGGCACCCGGAGGTGCCGAGGTCGATGCCAAGACAGGCTTTAGGGTCTGTCACCGGGCAGAGCTTAGGGTAGATGTACAGGTGTAGGGGCGACCCAGCCCTCTTTACGGTATTCGGTGACCACGGTGGTGTAGATACCACCACGCACATTGAAGACACCGGTGAGACGCATATAGCGGGGCTCGGTGGCCACCACCAGGTCTGAGAGGATCATGTTGGTGACCTTCTCATGGAAGTGACCCTCTTCGCGGAAGGACCACATGTACATCTTTAGGGCCTTTAGCTCTACACATTGCTGATCTGCCACATATTCGATCTTGAAGGTGGCAAAGTCTGGCTGGCCGGTCTTGGGGCAGAGACAGGTAAATTCGGGCACATCTATCTGGATGGTGTAGTCCCTCTCCGGCATTGGGTTGTCAAAGGTCTCTAGATCTTTGCTGGGTCGGGTATGCATGAATCGCTCTCTATGGTAATTTTGACGGGCCGAAATTGTATCATGGAATTTTCGTTGGACAGGCATGCCAGGGAGATATTTTCAATGGGCACTTTTGTATTACTATCCGACCCTTCATCAAATAGAAACTAGAACAACTATGCGCTTAAGTAAGATCAAAATTGCTGGATTCAAATCGTTTGTTGACCCTACCACCATACCTCTGCCCAGTAATCTGGTGGGCATTGTGGGCCCCAATGGCTGCGGTAAGTCGAATACCATCGATGCTGTTCGCTGGGTCATGGGGGAGTCTAACGCCAAGCATCTGCGTGGTGAAAACATCACCGACGTTATCTTTAACGGCTCTACCTCACGCAAGCCTGTAGGCCAGGCGGCCATCGAACTGGTGTTTGATAACTCCGACGGTACCATGGGTGGCCAGTATGCCCATTACAACGAGGTGTCGGTGAAGCGTGTGGTCACCCGTGACGGCGTCTCCAGCTATTTTCTCAACGGCACCCGTTGTCGTCGCCGTGATATTACCGACCTGTTTCTCGGTACCGGCCTGGGCCCGCGCAGCTATGCCATTATCGAGCAGGGCACCATCTCGCGTCTGATCGAGGCCAAACCGGAGGAGATGCGCGTGTTCCTTGAAGAGGCCGCCGGCATCTCCAAGTACAAGGAACGTCGCCGCGAGACCGAAAATCGCATCCGTCATACGCGTGAAAATCTGGATCGTCTTAACGACCTGCGTGAGGAGCTGGGTAAGCAACTGGCCCATTTGCAGCGTCAGTCAAAAACCGCAGAACGTTATAAGGTGTTGAAAGCGGACGAGCGTCTGCACAAGGCACAGCTCACGGCCCTGCGCTGGAAGAATCTGGACTCACAGTGTGGTTTGCGCGAAGGCCAGATCCGTGAACTGGAAACCGGTTTTGAGGCGCAGATCGCCCGT
>JAOUJT010000374.1 GCA_029883105.1 Gammaproteobacteria bacterium | reverse complement strand
GCAAATCGTGGCAGGTTTTCGAAGATTTCTGGATCTTCCAGTATATTTACATAGGCAAACTCAACACCTGTTTGCTGTATGGCTTGCGAGGTGCGACTGGAAAAACCACAAGAAGGAAACTGCGGCGTGCCCTTCATATACAACACCACGGGGTGGCTTTCGACTTGCTGTTTGATACGCTCTAAAACGTCCATAAATCTTTCCTCAACTATTTCTTGCCCATACAGGCGTCATTCAGAGATGGGTCTATGATACCGCGCCAATAGAAATACACAAGTATTTTAGTAGGACATTTATCCTTGCTACTTATATGGCTAATGGCCATCGATGTGCGTCTGCAGCCATAATTCTAATAAGGCCAGATGCCACAGTTTACAACCCTCTATACGGGTAAAGTTGTCTGCGGATTGTGGATGGTCCAGCAGATGCTTTACATATTCAGGGCTGAACAGCCCTCGCTCACGAGCTGCACGCTGATCCAGTATATCGCGCATAAACTCCAGGAACTCGCCACGTACGTACTTCAGTGCGGGCATGGGAAAATACCCTTTGGGCCGGTCGATAACCGCATCGGGGACCAAACCCCGCGCCACTTTCTTGAGTATGTGCTTGCCGCCCGAGCCCATCTTTAGTTCTGGAGGCATCTGTGCCGCCAGTTCCACCAATTGATGATCAAGGAAGGGTACGCGCGCCTCCAGCCCCCAGGCCATGGTCATGTTGTCTACCCGTTTGACCGGGTCATCGACGATAAGCGTGGTGGTATCCAGACGTAATACCTTATCCAGATAGGTATCAGCCCCCGGCTGCGCGAACAGCTCACCGATGATGCGGGAGGTGTGATCGGCACCACGGTATTTGGGGGCCACCATACGCAGGTACTCTTCGTGGTCGCGATCAAAGTAATGTCGGGCAAATCGCTCTACCTCACTACCCTCTGTCTCAGCCTGCATCCTTTCATACCAAAAATAGCCGCCAAAAACCTCATCGGCTCCTTGTCCACTCTGCACCACCTTCACCTCTTTGGAGACCTGTTCCGACAACAGGTAGAAGGCAACCGCATCCTGACCGAACATGGGTTCGGCCATGAAGTTGACCGCCTCAGGCAGGCGCTTTAAGACCTGATCGTTGGGGATGTGATACTTGTGATGTTGGGTCTGATAACGCTCCACCACCAGATCCGAGAATTCGAATTCACTACCCTTCTCTTCCGGCTGATCTTCAAAGCCGATGGAAAAGGTGCGCAGGTCTTTTACCCCTGCCTCGGCCAGTAGGGCCACCAACAGACTGGAATCCAACCCTCCAGAGAGCAATACGCCAACGGGGACATCGGCGATGTCCAGTCGCTTACGCACCGCATCACGCAGGGCATCATGTATGGCCTCGGTCCACTCATTCTCACTCATCGCCTGCTCTGGGCGTTGTGCCGTCAGCTGCCAATAGCGATGGGTGGTCAACTGGCCATCTCGGCTCAGGGTCAGGCTGGTACCCGGCTCCAGTTTACGAATACCATTAACAATCGTGTTCGGAGCAGGTACCACTGCATGCAGGCTGAATATGTTGTGCAGGGCAACGGGGTTGATCGAGGTGTCGATGCCGCCGGAGGCAATCAAGGCCTGCATGTTGGAGGCGAAACGGAAACGCCCTCCCTCGATAGCGTAGTAAAAGGGCTTAATGCCCATACGATCACGGGAGACGAATAGACTCTGATGTTTATGGTCCCAAATGGCAAAGGCAAACATGCCTTGCAGCTGTTCTGGACACTGCTCGCCCCACTTGTGATAGGCCTTGAGGATGACCTCGGTATCCCCTTCGGTGAAGAAGTTATAGCCCTCGGCTTTTAGCTGCTCTCGCAGTTGTGGATAGTTATAGATGGCACCGTTAAAGACAATCGTGAGCCCCAACTCCTTGTCGACCATGGGCTGATTGGCATTGTTGCTGAGATCGATAATCGCCAAGCGACGATGACCCAGTGCGATCGGACCCTGACTCCACAGGCCTTCAGCATCGGGGCCACGACGTTCCAGCTTGGGCAGCATACGCTCTACCGTACGACTATCCGCCGTACCAGAGAAATTCAACTCACCACAAATTCCACACATAGTTCTCTGCCGTTGTTTACCGGGCCGTCGATTGTACGGTATCTACATTCCTTGCAACAGGTCGGACTCAGCCTTACCCCAACCACCACCACCGGGGGTTTCTATACACAACACATCCCCCGGCTCCAGCAGCATCGTTT
>JAOUJT010000109.1 GCA_029883105.1 Gammaproteobacteria bacterium | reverse complement strand
GCATCAGATGTGGCGCCACTACCAGCGGCACTCAGTGATTTACAGGCGATGATCTTGGCGTTCTGAACCACACCTGTGACACCGGCAGAATTATTACCCACAGCAGCGATGGTACCTGCCACATGGGTACCATGGAAGTTATCGTCCATGGGGTCGCCCGTTCCGGTGATGGCGTTGATACCATGGACATCATCAATATAGCCATTGCCATCATTGTCGATACCATCGCCTGCGACCTCACCGGGATTGACCCACATATTATTCACCAAATCGGGGTGATCATATTTCACTCCCGAGTCGATAACCGCGATCACCATGGCGCTGTCACCAGTAATACCTGTATTGGTCCAGGCCTCAAATACATTCATATCGGCATCTGCGGTACCTGTAACGCCATTAACCGTCTGTGCCGTATTGTTAAATGCCCACAGTTGACCAATACTGGTATCGTTTGTATTGTTTTGCGAAACGAGATAATCCGGTTCCACATACTCGACATTCGGATTCTTGGAAAGTCGTGATATGACATTTTCCAATGTCTGGCCCGGAGGAATTGTTACCAGCTTTAAGCCACTAACAACCTGATATTCTTTGGCAATATTCAGATTTTCTTTATGGATATCAGACATGGCCTGAGGGCCACTGACACTTGTGCGAAATTTAACCAACACCCTGTCTGGTTGATAACTTTGACTGACCAACTTGCCAGGGATAAAGGCTGGTGGAACGGCCTGGAGATATACCACGGGTATTAAAAGTACGACTAGAGTGATGAGTGGTATCAGTTTCTTCTTATTGCGTTCCATGTCGTTCCCTTCCTAGTCTTTGACTTATATCTATCGGATAATAAGCTCGAAACATTGGTAGCAAGTGTCACAACTTGGTGAATTATCGGAATATCACTTAAAATAGTCCTATGAAAAGCACGCGACTCTACATCAATACAGAACTAAGGCCAGATTTACAGGTACTCCTTCCTGCTGAGCAGCATCGCTATATGCACTCAGTATTGCGACTGCGAGCAGGAGACTCTGTCGTCCTTTTTAATGGCAGTGGCAGTGACTTTAACGGCATAATCAGTGAAAGCTCTAAAAAGTCTTCTACCATCCAGTTACACGATGGGATGCATATAGGCAATGAATCTCCTGTTCATACTCATCTGTTCCAGGCTATTTCCAAAGGCGATCGGATGGATAATGCCATTCAGAAGTCTATCGAGCTGGGGGTAAGTGAGATCACGCCGATGATCAGCGAAAGAACGGTGGTCAGAATTGATGAGAAACGTTTGCAGAAAAAGCACCTGCACTGGGAGAAAATTATTATCAGCGCCTGTGAACAATCGGGGCGTTCTGTCATCCCCAAGCTGCACCCGATAATCAACTTTACCGATGCACTAGACGCAGTTGAGAATGAACACAGTTACATCCTGTCACCGGAAGCAGACTGCAAGCTGTCATCAATTCAACCAGGATTTAACCGCTGCAGTATATTCATTGGCCCTGAAGGAGGATTTAGCGAGCCGGAACTGAATGTAGCAAAACAACATTCTGTGAAGGAGATAAAGATGGGCAATCGTGTATTACGAACAGAGACGGCTCCAATAGCAGTACTTTCCGTAATACAAATGCTGGCGGGTGACTTTTAATCTATTTAAGGGCTTTATTTAACACATATTCTATCGCTGACATATCTGGAATATAAGCCGTTTCTTCGTTAAAAGAGACTTTTTTAATTGTACAGGCGGGACGATTGTCTTCGTCCAAATCAACTAAATCAGAGGGCGACAGGACGATCATTTTAGGCATGCCAGACAAAATAATAGAAAAATATTTCACTACACCATCAGCACTTACAAACTGAACCACTGCCGCACGAGTTCTACGCTTTATTTCAGGTCTGACCTGGTGATTTAGTACTTCCATAGAGATCAGCGGCAATTTATAACGCCGCCAGTTAAGAACCCCTAAGATATAATTACTGCTATCTTTCTTTTCTTCTATGACTGCAAACGGAAGTATTTCCTCCACCGTACTATGTGGGAGAATTAATTTATAGTCAGTAGTTGGTAACAAAATACACCGAAGTTTAGTGGTAGAATTCATCAACTTTATCTTATTTGAATTAATTCATTAATTCTGACGGCAAGCTTATTTTCATCAAACGGCTTACCAAAGTAGTCATTTGCCCCAAGCTCAAATGCCTTATCTCGGTGCTTTTCGCCAGTTCGAGAAGTAATCATGATCACCGGTAATTCTTTAAGACGTTCATCTCTACGAATATGCTGCAATAGGTCATAGCCATTCATTCTTGGCATTTCAATATCAAGCAAGATCAAATCTGGTGTATGCTCTTCGAGGATTGAAATGGCATCAATACCATCTTTTGACGTCAACACACGAAAATCATGACGTTCAAGGAATTTTTCTGACGCTCTGCGTACGGTTATAGAGTCATCCACCACCATAACTGTAACTCTTGCATCAATGTTACTGCTGCCAGATGTGTACTTAGACAAGACTGCTTTTAGGCCCGGCCTGACTAAAGTAGACAAATCAAGTATGAGTGCAAGTGTTCCATCAGAAAGAATCGTTGCGCCCTGTACTCCACGGACATCATCGAATTGTGGGCCAAACTGTTTGGTGACAACCTCTTTATTTCCCATATATGAATCTACATAAATGGCATAACGATGCTCAGAAAATCGAGTATATATAATAGTATATTTGCTACTTGGATTGATATATCTAGCGTTCCTATTTTCAAGTAACTGCTCTAAAGAAACGATGTGATAGGCATCATCAGCCCACTCAATCACAGCATCATCATTCCCAAGTAGATCAGTTAACTTTTCACCGCTAATTGATTCAATACCATCTATTCCGACAACCGGTATTGCATAGTTTGAGTTTCCAGTAGTGACTAACAGGGCCTGTAGCAAAGACATTTTTGAAGGTAAGTGTAAAGTAAACGTCGTTCCACTATTCCTCTTCGTGCCTATATGTAATGTACCACCGACAGATCTAACCTCGGTATTAACAACATCCATACCGACACCACGCCCAGATATTTGTGACAACTCATTTGCCGTACTTAAACCTGATTCGAGAATTAATTGCGCTGCATCATCATCACTAATAACTGCACTTTCAGGTAACACACCTAGCACTACTGCTTTTGCACGTACCGCATCGGTATCCAGTCCACCGCCATCATCACTGATGGTAATAACCAGATTTGCGCCTTCGTATTCAACATTAAGTGAAACATTTCCCTGTTCTGGTTTTTTTCGAGCAGCACGTATTTCTGATCTTTCTATACCGTGATAAACAGCGTTTCGCAATATATGTTCTATGGGAGAAACGACCTTAGATAGTAAGGTTCCATCAATTTCAATTTCTTCTCCATGCACATGTAATTCTACCGCCTTACCAAGCTCACGTGCAGTCTGAGTGACAACTCGTGTAAGTCTCGGCAACATCGTACTAAATGGAGTCATGCGTGTGCGTATAAGGCCGTCCTGAAGGTCCTGACTTACTCTTGAATGCGAGTTTAGTGTTTTTTCAGAGCTTCTCAATTCCTTTTTAATTGAGGATTCTATATTTTCCAGGTCATTCAGGCTCTCTACCATACCTCTGGACAAGGTTTGCAATTGCGTAAACCGATCAAATTCCAAGGGGTCAAAGTCGTTACTGATTGAACCAGTGGACCCATCCATCCTATAGACTATTTGTGATTCTGTTTCTATTTCCAGCTGTCGTAATTGAGACTTAAGCCGTTCGACTGTAGAGTTCATTTCATCCATGTTAGTTTTGAATTCAGTGAGATGTTTTTCAAAGCTGGAATTTACGGTGTTACTCTCACTCGCCTGCTTAACCAATGAGTCCAAAATATCTGCACGCACGCGAATCTGCTCTAATTGTGAAACTTCCTCTGCGCTTCTTTCATGCGATGCAATTGTAGAGGCTTTTTCTGTATCTTCGCCAACCCGAATGTCTGTTTCATTTTGAACATCGATGTCATTTTCGCCAAACTCAGATGCATCCATCTCCTCGTCATCAAAATCTATAGAGAGTTCAAGATCGAGTACAGAAGAGCTGTCTGCCGATATTTCTATCTCAGCGTCCATGTCCATGTCCATGTCCATGTCCATGCCCAGCATATTTTCTTCAAATGAACCGGCAAAGTCAGTTGCTAATTGAGCCTCATCGAATTCCGACTTTTCGTCAACAGGCTCTGTTGTATATATTTCAGTTAGCGCCAATAATGCAAGCAATTTTCCTGAAACAAGAACTTCTTTATTTGCAAGGATTGACTCAACAATATTAACCAATTGCTCAACAGATAGAGATACAATATGATTTAGCGTCAGCAGGTCTCCAGCACTCTCATCAAGATAAGACCTTAGCTTGGATTCTACTGCATGACTAATATCTGCAAGTATTTGCAAAGATGCCATACGAGCACCGCCCTTCAATGTATGCAGAGCCCTTTCCAGTTCATGAATGGTTTCTTTATTTTCTAGATCTTGTTGCCATTTAGGCAGTAAAATATCAAGAGCAGATAATATTTCCTGAGCTTCCTCAAGAAATATTTCCAGTAATTCATCCTTGCTATCTACAAAGATAGTTATATCGGTATGATTTTCATTACCAGAGTTAGTATCCGTCAGCGACTGAATTCGCTCAATAAATTCCTTCTTGTGTAAAAATTCTGCGCCATCTTGCAATAATGTCGGCAGCATAGTCTGTGTAGCACTAACAAACTCTGACAAAAGTTCAGCTGCAGAATTATCAAGTCTAAATCCATTCCCTTGTAATTCGAAAAACTTATCCTCTAATTCACCGGTAACCTCGGCCATATCATGAACATCGGCCATATGTGAACTACCATGCATCGTGTGCAATGCACGGATCACATCATCGGCTATCAATTTGCCAATATCATTTTGTATAAATAGGCTAATTGTATTTAGATGTGATTGAGTCTCTTTTTCATAAATTTCAAACAGTTCATTTTCTAGTGCTAATTGAACCTTGTTTTCTATACTCCTGGTTTCAGAAGAATCTGATTTATTAAATGGTGCTATGTGCTCCAGAAGAGAACCCACTGAATCAGCCAGTTCAATAATAGATTCCAAATCTTCTGCATTGATACCGACTTCTGCCAAGCCAATTATTTTAATAAGCTCCCTTTCCGACTCAGAAAGTATGTCGCCCAGCGCAAGCGAATAACTTATTTTTTGTTGCTCGACAGCCGTCAGCATATTCTCTATATGTCTACATAGTTCAGCTATCTCATTCTGCCCCTGATTTTCGGCGAGGACTTTGACTGCTATATAGGAGCGTCGAACTTCACCAAGAAGTTCATTATCAGATATATTATCCATCCATTTAGGTTGTAAATAATTGATAACATTCAGTGGTTCTATGGCCGATTCAATGAATGACAAAGATGTACCTGACATCTCAGTAGTCCGTGAAGGACTATCAAGAGCAGACATCAAAAACTCAAATTCATCATCACTAAATGGATCGTTTATGCCCTTCGAACTATCCAGCCCAGAACAACTAACAGTTTTTATTTCTTTGATATTTTCTGCCAACTCTCCAACAAATGATTCCAGCGCAAGATTTTCTTCCACCACACTATTGACGATAGGATCCGCCACATTGGGAAGTGTCTTTTGCTCTAGACTGGTAAGGAGTTCATCTGTACCTGTCGAGTTCTCTATAAAGGAAACACAAATTGCCTCGATATCAATAAGCTGATCTGCGTAGTCTTGAAATAAATCATCAGCATTATTTTCCTCATTCAACTGATTCACGAAATTGATAAACGACTGAAAAATAGCATTAATCTTATCGCCAAAATAAAAGCCAATAACACCTTTCAATACAAGCAATTCATTTACAATATTTTCTTTTAACTCTACCTTGTTCTGACTCTTCTTTAATCCGACCAGATGTACAGAAAGTTTGTTAACCGCATCCTTTATCTGTCGAACGTATTCCGTTTGTGCCGAATTTAATTCTAAGACAGAGACATCCTCAGAGAATGTCTCTGTCTTACTAGAACGAATCTGGGTCAAATATTCTACATTACGTTCAAGGTCGACGATTTCTACGGAAAATCTATCAAGAAAATCTAATTCTAAGAGCTTGGCTTCTTGCAAAGAGACCGATAGCTCCTGAGCCAACACAGAGAGCGATTGACTTTTTTCAATAAATCCAAGTAACTCCAGTACATTTGTGATATTTATCAATGACTGTACTGTGCCATCAAGATTCTGTATTTTCTGCTCGGACAGATAGGTTTCAAAGTGCTCTTTGATTTCTACTATATCTACTCTAATAATATGAGCGATGGATTCAAAAGATTCTGTATTTGGCCCTTCAACAAAGTCACGATAATTTCTAATATCGGAAACTGCAGGGTTCACAATTTGATCTATGGGGTACTTCTGTCTGATCTCATCAATTCCGGGAGCATCAACGTTTAACAGTGCTGCCCTGCCAAGCAGTTTATAACTCAAGTGAATAAACTCAGCATTATCCACAAGACAATCAGAGGTAATTATTGACTTAATCAGTGAATCTAGTTTTCCAAAAATTAATTTTATGCTTCTCAACGAATCCTGGCTTGAGTCCGTATCATGGGCAAGAATCAAACAGGCTAATCTAAAGTATTCACCGAGCGCAGTATCTTTTGTGGTAACGGATAGATCTTCAATTATATTTCCAAGTGACTGCCTTTCATCACTATGTAATTCTGGATTCTTGTAAAATGCCAACAATGCCTGAAGATATTCAGGGCGTTTTGTCTTAAAGTATTCTCTAAGTTTATCTGGCAGAATCAAACTATTTAACGGGACGAGAGATTGTTTATCATTCTCGATATTCACCTCTGGCTCATCATCAAGAAAAGTTTTAAGGCCTAATACTCTATATATAGAGTTTACCAGCGGCACATAAAACCGGTCATACTCAACGGCATCATGTTCCAATAAAAATAGATAATTTGGTATTTCCAGCATGCCTCTCAGCAGTAAAGCTAGTGCCTCTTCAGGCTCTTCAATCTTGCCAAGCTTAAGTTCATCGGACATTTTGACCAGAGCATTAGTCAAGAGGATTAGACTCTGATGGTCTAATACCTCAATCGCACCATTTACTTCGGAGATAAGTTTTATACAATCAGAAAATTCAGAACCTTCACTTTTTTCGTCAAGATATGCCTCAAGAGCATATCGAGCATCTCGTAAGGATGCATCTATCTCACGATATACATGATGTCTTAGTGAATGAGTAATCTCAGTTTGCATTACACACCAATCACAACTTTGGCAGCTTGAAACCCGCCACTGACTTATTCAACTCGTCAGACAGGGCAGACAGGTTACCGATGATTTCTGCTGTCATCGTAATATCGTCAGATGATTTAATCGCACTCTCTCGTATCCCCTGCATATTCACACGTATATGTTCTGCCTCTTCCACATACTGATGTGAACTACTAGAAACGTTATGAATTAACTCCGCCAGAGACTTAGAAACATCTTCAATGTGTTTCAATGATTCGCCGGCTTCCTGCGCTAGCTTGGCACCAGACACTACACCCTGAGTACTTTGTTCCATGGAAGCAATGGCTTCGTTGGTTTCAGTTTGAATCGATTTTATCAATGCTTCTATCTGTCGCGTTGAGTTGGTGGCACGTTCTGCTAATTGCTGTACTTCTTCAGCAACGATTGAAAAGCCTCGACCTGCTTCACCGGCCATGGCGGATTGTATGGATGCATTCAGTGCCAGAATATTGGTCTGCTCTGATATATCATCGATAATCTCAATGATATCTCCGATCTGCTGCGAACTTTCACCCAGTCGTTTTATACGTTTAGAGGTATCCTGAATATGTTCACGAATACTATCCATACCTTCTATTGTTCGTTTTACGGCATCTGCGCCGGTTACCGCGATAGTGTGTGATTTCTCTGCCTCTTCGGCCAGTGCCGCCGTTTCTCTTGACATATCATCGATGGTATTCGCCATGATAAATATGTCCTGGCTGGCATCATTAATTTTTGCTGCTTCATCCTCACTGGCAATAGCGAGCTGGCGAGCCTTAGCCTGAGCTTCACCCGCCGCTGTGGATACCAATCCAGTGGTTTCATTGATGGAGGTTACAACTGTACGCATGGCATCTATCGCATAATTAATCGAGTCCGCAATTGCACCAGTGATATCCTCCGTTACCGTGGTATTCACCGTTAGATCACCATCCGCAAGATCTCCCAATTCATCTAGTAGACGCAGGATTGCCATCTGGTTACGGCTATTGGTCTCGTCGGATAATTTACTCTGCCGCTCCACAGCTTCCAGGCGACTCTGTCCATCTTTGCGAATCTGTAAACCTGACAGTATCAATAATATGAACGCAACCAAGCCAAAGGCATCTGCTGTGGCTGATAAAGTCTGCAATTGAGCACCTATGTGTTCATAGGCATTATGCAAAGCATCCAGCTTTTTCTCCATCAGATTTAAATGACCATCTTCTCGATCATCAATAATATCTGCGGTTGCGTCCTTAACCAGGAACACCACCGGTGAATGTTCTAATATTTGTCCAACATGTGTACTTAAGAGATTGAATCTATCAGATACCTGTTTGATTTTTGCTCGCGTATCTTTATTACGTACGCGACTAATCTTGGCATTACCATTCAACATACCGTTAACAATACGATTAAATAGTGCTGCATCACGACCAAAGCGATCGGCGGCAACCGCAGAACCCGAGCCGCCTAGCAGAACCTTATCTACATTGTGTGCGATACGTTGGCCCAGCATTAACTGTCTGGTCGCAATATATATCTGATAGGGTTGTGCACGATTATCCAGCATGTCTGCTGAGACTTCGTCTGATATTGCAATCAAGCCGGGTGTGATGTCTTCGATGCTTTGTGTCGATGCTCTCATCGCCAGCATACTTTCTTTATAGGCGAGGATAATATCAACCTTATCCTTGAATTCA
>JAOUJT010000108.1 GCA_029883105.1 Gammaproteobacteria bacterium | reverse complement strand
TGTATCTGCTGACCCTGTTACTGGTGTGGTGGCTGGCTCGTCGGCAAACCCGCTTTGTGCTGTCCGGTTGGTATCGTGAGGAGGTGGACAACTTGATGTTGTACACCTCCGTGGGGACGTTGCTGGGAGCACGACTGGGTCTGTTTTTATTCTACCAACCCCTTAGTCTGATAGACGATCCCTACAACCTGTTACGCATTTGGGAAGGCGGTATGTCTTTCCATGGCGGCCTGATCGGAGGTCTGCTCGGTGCCTGGCTGGTGGGTCGCCACTATCATAAAAGCCCTTTCCAGGTAACCGACTTTCTTGTGCCCCTGATCCCGGTGGGACTGTTCTTTGTCTCTATCGCAAACTTCATTAATGGTGAACTATGGGGCAAAATTACCTATATGCCATGGGGCGTGATATTTCAAAAAGCGGATCTGGAACCGCGCCATCCGGTACAACTCTACGAGGCCGCATCCCTGGGTGTAGGTATGTTTGCACTCTTATGGCGGCAGGTTATCCGGGTACCACCGCGTAGGGTACTGAGCGGCAGCTTTTTTCTGGCCTATGGGCTGCTGCGTGTGGCGAACGATTTTTTCCGAGAGGCAGATAGCTATACCGGCTTTATTGCCTGGGGCTGGTTAACGATGGGACAGATACTGTCGTTACCGATGATTGTGGCGGGCACATTGGTCATTTATTACGCATATAAGAAAAAGGAAGCAACCTCGCTATGAAGCAGTATCTCGATTTGATGCGCCATGTACGTGATAAGGGCAGCAAGAAAGAAGACCGCACCGGTACAGGAACGGTCAGTGTCTTCGGTTATCAGATGCGTTTTGATCTAAGCGAGGGCTTTCCTGTTGTTAGTACAAAAAAGCTGCATCTTCGCTCCATCATTCATGAGCTGTTGTGGTTCCTGAAAGGCGACACCAATATCAAATATCTGCAAGATAATGGCGTAAGAATTTGGGATGAATGGGCCGATGAGGATGGAAATCTGGGGCCGGTATATGGCTATCAGTGGCGCTCCTGGCCCACACCGGATGGTCGGCATATCGATCAGATATCTCAAGTGGTGGAACAGATCAAGAACACCCCGGACTCTCGCCGTATTATTGTCAGTGCCTGGAATGTGGCGGAGATTGAAAACATGGCACTGCCACCCTGTCATGCATTCTTTCAGTTCTATGTGGCTGATGGCAAACTCTCCTGTCAGCTCTACCAACGCAGCGCCGATATATTCCTTGGTGTACCGTTTAATATCGCCTCCTATGCCCTATTGACGATGATGATGGCCCAGGTCTGTGGACTGGGAGTGGGTGACTTTGTGCATACCCTGGGTGATGCTCACCTTTATCTGAACCATCTGAAACAGACGGATCTGCAACTTAGTCGTGAACCCTATGCTTTACCAACGATGAAGATCAATCCTGAGGTAAAGGATATTTTTGATTTTACCATTGACGACTTTGAGCTGATTGGTTATGAGTCCCATCCGCATATTAAAGGGGCTGTCGCGGTTTAAACAACTATACTAAAGATAAAAACAAGCAACTTATTATAATCACTACGAATTATAAAATATGAAAATAGGGAGTTGTTATGAACGTATCGTCGGTTTTAGGGATACTATTAGGCACATTATTACTCATTGTTTCCATTGCCTATAATACAGATGATCCGTACGTTTTCTGGAACCTACCAGGCCTAACCATCGTTCTTGGGGGAACGATGGCCGCCACGCTATTCAGTTATCCTATCCATGAAGTCATCCGTGGTCTGAAAAATTTCGCTGTGGTGCTCAAGACGGAACGTGCCTATACCCGCGAAGACCTACATGAGATCGTCGAAATTGCACGCTTGTGGTTTGCCGGAAACATCGCAGCAGTGGAAAAACGCATGCCTCATATCCAAAACCAGTTCCTGCAAAACGGCGTGCAGATGGTGGTGGATGGTGCGCCTACGGAGGATATTCGTGAGCTACTACAGTGGCGCTTAGATAAGCTTAAAGCGAAGGAGGCCGTAGAGAGTCACTTGTTTCGTAGTATGGCCATGTATGCCCCTGCCTTCGGTATGCTGGGTACGTTGTTTGGCCTGGTTAGTATGATGCATGGGATGGGTAATGAAGGGATTGAGAACATAGGCAAGAACATGGGCTTTGCCCTGGTAACGACCCTATACGGCATTGTATTTGCGAACCTGATGTTCAAGCCTATTGCGATCAAGCTGGAACGCCGTACCGAACGGCGCTTGATGCAGATGAGTGTGTTAATGGAAGGCGTTACGCTGATGGTGTTAAAACGCAGCCCAAGCTTTATCGATATCTATATGGATACCTACATCGCCGATTATGAAGATGAACTAAGTCGTAATAGCGTTCGTGGGGTACTGGGGATACGCGGACGCGAGCGGTATGGAGACGAATGATGGAATATGATTTTTCCTCCACTAATAATGAAAGTAATAAGCATGCTGGTCATGCAAGCGGCCACCATCTTGTCTCTATTGGTCCGAAAATAATCACAGTAAATGCTTCCAGCAAAGAGGATGAAGATGGTTGGGTACTCACTTACATAGATGTAATTACCCTGTTGCTCACCATGTTTGTTATGTTGCTGGCCTATTCATCGCAAAATCAGTATGGCTTTCAAGAGATTCAGGAGTCTCTAAAGAGTGAGATTAATCGTCCCGCGCAGACTCAGATAGTGAACGAGAAACAGCTTATCCAGGAAAAGATAAAACAGTTTTCCGCTCGCCTGGAGCAAAAGCAGTTGACCGAGGATGTTGCGTATCATTTTGAGCAAGGAAAGCTGGTAATACAGTTTGGTGAGAAGATACTTTTTTCCAGTGCTGAGGCGGCCTTAAGCAAAGGTGGTTATGATGTCATGGCACAGGTGTTGCCAATTTTTTCAGGTAGTGACTACACCATTGTTATTGAGGGGCATACGGATAATATACCCATCTCTAATGAAAAGTTTGCCTCCAACTGGGAACTGTCTTCCGCTCGATCTGCCTCTGTAGTTCGCTATTTGGTAGAAAATAATATCGAACCGAAACGACTGAGCGCTGTCGGATTTGCGGATACCCGACCCATCGGGGATAATAGAACTGAACTGGGACGGGCAAAAAATCGACGTGTAACCTTTTCTGTTTCCTATAAAGAATAAGCCCACCCCCCCCACAAGTAAATAAATTTGAGACTGCAGTAATGATTATTTCCCTGATTTGGGCCATGGCCGAGGATCGTGTTATTGGTGTCGAAAATCGCTTGCCCTGGAGACTGCCTGCCGACATGAAGTGGTTTCGTCTACATACATTAGGCAAGCCAATCATCATGGGGCGCAAGACCTTTGAATCCTTTGGTGCAAAGCCGTTGCCACAAAGAACGAATATTGTTATCACTAAAGATAAGAACTATCAGGCAGATGGCATTCTGGTGGTACACAGTATCGAGGATGCACTGGCCGCTGCAGGGGATGTGGAAGAGGTGATGATCATTGGCGGCATGTCGTTTTATAAACAGATGTTGCCACAGGCGAATAAACTGTACATGACACTGATTCATCAAAGCTTTGATGGTGATGCCTGGTTTCCAGAGTTTGATATGAGTGAATGGCAGGAGCAACACAGGGAAGATCATCAGGCGGATGAAAAGAACTCTCACTCCTACAGTTTCGTAACCATGACACGTAAAACCGTTTAAGAGAATTATTATGGCAAATGCATTTCAGGACCAATTACTCAAGGCTGGCTTGGTCGATGGCAAGAAAGTGAAAAAGGCCAAGAAAGAGAATTACAATCAGGTCAAGAAACAGGGCAAGAAAAATCCTGTGGTAGAGGCTGAAAGTAAACAGTTAGCGAAGAAGGCGATGGCCGAAAAGGTTGAGCGCGATCGCGAATTAAATCGTCAGAAAAAAGAAGCCGCAGATAAAAAGGCCGTGGTGGCACAGATTCGCCAGCTCATTAGCATGAATGCCCAGTCAAAGGATGATGGTGAGCTGGCGTATAATTTTTCCGATGCCGGTGTGGTGAAAAAAATATATGTTACTGAACAGACGCAAAGGATGATCGTCAATGGTCGCCTGACCATCGTCAAACTGGACGAAAGCTATGAGCTGGTGCCTACGGCTGTGGCGGACAAGATTTCGCAAAGAGATGATTCCTATCTGATTCTGCGAAACGAGCAGCAGGAACAGATCGAAGATGAGGATGATCCTTATGCAGATTATCAGATCCCGGATGATCTAATGTGGTAGTGCTGCAATAACTATCTAACACCAACACAGAGAGCCGCAGATCAATGATGGACATCTTCGACTATCCAGCACTCACTACGGTGATGTATTGGATTACCCTGGTTGCGGTGGCAGGCTCTGCATCATCTGGTGTATTGGAGGCCGGAAAAAAACATTTTGATCTCTTGGGCATGATCATCGTGGCCATCGCGGCTGCCATTGGTGGTGGCACCTTACGAGATGTTCTGCTGGATCGTACCGTATTTTGGATACGTGATCAGTCCTACCTGTTGGTAGCTATCTGTGCTGCCCTGCTTACCTTTTACCTGGCGCGCAAAAAACACCTTAGTCCCAAAGTCTTTTTGATCCCCGATGCAGTAGGTTTGTCCCTGTTTGCCGTGGCCGGTACCAACGCAGCATTGTTAATGGATGTTCCCTGGCTGGTGGCCAGTTTTATGGGGGTGATTACCGGCATCATGGGCGGAGTATTTCGTGATGTGTTATGCAACGAGGAACCTCTGGTCTTCCAGGGCAGCTTATATGCCACCGCAGCATGGGTAGGGGCATTACTGTATATATGGCTGCGATACAAACAGGTGGACATCGGACTAGCCGCGATATCGGCCTCGCTACTTATCCTGATTATTCGTTTATCGGCCATACGCTGGGACATCGGTCTGCCGAAATATCAGTCCAGAGAGTAGGGCTATTCATGCTTTTTTATCGATATAATCTTTTTCATTGAGTCCGTTTTCGATTTATTCCAGTGGTAAATTGATTCTGTGATTCTACTCACCTATACATTAGTGGCTACTTCGGTTTATTGGTGATTAATGGAGGTGCTTATGAATATGGTACAACTTTATATCGATGAAGAACTGGATACCCTAAATCTGGAACAAGTCAAAAATCAATTATTAAGTATGCCTCACGTCACTGATGTGGAGCTAAATTTTAGCAACCATCATGACATGGTGGTGGAATACGAAGCCATGGGCGGTATGCCGATGAATATCATCGATAATCTACGCCAATCCGGTTTACACGCCGACATCATCTCGGCATAAGTCACTTTCCTCTCTTAGGGGTGCCATTCAGGTGCCCCTCGCTCATCTCAGCGCTTGATGTCTCCGTACAAAGCAGCAAGAATGTTGTTAACCGATAACACAGAAAGAATATGATGAGTAAGCTCCAGCATACCCGCTACCAAGAACTGCCGGCATACATCACCAAGGATCAATCAGAGATCCGTGAATTGATGCATCCTCTGCATCATCGTGTAGAAAATCAAAGTCTGGCAGAAGCTATCGTGCCGATAGGAAAGAAGACGCTATTACATCGACATACCCGTACCGAAGAGTTGTATTTTATTAGTAAGGGACAAGGTGAGATGACTTTGGGAGATGAGGTATTCATTGTGCAGGAAGGTGATACCGTATGCATAAGACCGGGAACACCTCATTGTATAAAAAACGTCGGTGCTACCGCCTTACATATTCTTTGTTGCTGTAGCCCCGCTTACAGTCATGAAGATACAGAGCTGCTGGAGGAATAAACTATTAAGACAGAACTGTTTGATCTGGCCTTTCTATGCTGTTTCTTACTGATCATGATAGTGCGCGGCGTTGGTGTCTTTTATGCCAGAAAACAAAGTGGCAGCTTAGGCGAAAACAGGTTGCCTCCCTTTGGTGTGGATTTGGTGATGGAACTGGTGCAGTCGCTGGGACTATTCTTTTTACCACTTATCTATCTGTTTACCAATTGGCTGGATGTTGCCAATTATACAATCCCCGTTTATGTAGCTTGGCCGGGTCTGTTATTGGGACTGTTTTCTATCGGCATGCTGGGCCGTACCCACTATGATCTGGGCGGCAGCTGGTCTGATCATCTGGAGGTGAAACAGGGACAGGAACTAATCACCACAGGCATCTATAAATATATACGTCATCCTATGTATAGCGCCCATCTTCTATATGCTATTGCCCAGGCGATGCTGCTGGGCAACTGGATCGCTGGTTTTTCGTTCCTGTTATTGCAGCTGCCTTTCTATCCCATGCGTATTCCACAAGAGGAGCGCATGATGGAAGAATATTTTGGTGAGGAATATCGTGACTATATGCAGCAGACAGGAAGGCTGTTTCCACCTAGGCGTAGGTTCGGCTGAGGAACGAAGCCCAACACTGTGGTAATAAAAGTGCACGGAGTTCAGGCTTGATCGCTGGTTTGTTGGATTTCGTACCTCAACCCAACCTTCGTAGGTTGGGCTGAAGCATGAAGCCCAACAATGGTGGTCAGGGACAACCATCATAAATTGAGTTTTAGATCTGTTGGGCTTCGTTTCCTCAACCCAACCTACGCAGGGAAAAGATATTAATCACCCGCAGCAACTGCTGGCACAACATTCACCACCGGGTTTGATACCTTCGATGGATGCAGAGACTACATAGTCGGTAACATTGTGGTCCGGCGCCCAGTCGCGGATAAACTCTTTCGATTCATCCTTCGGTTCGATACGCACGTTGTCGAATCCTGCCGCCTTGATCATTTTTTCCAAATCCTCGATCAGTGAGGCATTACCCATACAGCCGGCGATCAATCCAGCATCGGTACGCATGGCCTCTGGCAGCTCGACGGTCGCGACCACATCGGAGATGGCCAGACGACCACCGGGCTTAAGGACCCGAAAGGCCTCTTTGAACACTCGCGCCTTGTTCGGTGACAGGTTGATCACACAGTTGGAGATGATCACATCAGCGGTGTCATTGGCCACAGGTAGATTTTCGATCTCGCCGAGGCGAAATTCAACATTTCTGAAGTTACCCTTGACCGCATTGTTGCGTGCTTTGCTGAGCATGTCCGGGGTCATGTCGATGCCGATCACACGACCACTGTCGGTTACCTCATGGGCGGCAAGAAAACAGTCAAAGCCGCCACCGGCACCCAGATCGATCACGGTCTCCCCGGCTTGTAGGGCAGCGATGGCCTTGGGATTACCACAGCCCAGACCCATGTCGGCACCACTGGGTACCTTGTCCAGTTCGTCCTGACTGTAACCCAGACGGGTAGAGATAAGGGTATTGATGGATGAGTCATCTGATACGCCACAACAACTGCTGCCGACACCACAGGCATCGCCGTTGTTGTCTGCCTGTGCTACCTGGGCATAGGCATCGCGTACTTGCTGAAGGTGTTCATCATGTTGGCTATCTTGTTCCGATGTATTTTCCGGGGTGCAGCAACTCATTGTGGATTCTCCTTACAAATCGATAATTACTGGGCAAAAAAGTCTGCCAGGGTATGTAGGACATTGGGCTCGACCCAGCACTGTATGGTTTTACCCTCACGCTGCATCTGTATCAAGCCCGCCTGTTTCAGTTCTTTCAAATGGTGTGACAGGGTAGAGGGGGCAATATCCATCCCCTTACCCAGATCCCCCACGCAGTAGCGTGCAGCCTCATCGGCATTACATACAGTACCCGGCACACAACAGGACATCAGGCGATGAAATAGCGCCAGTCGATGCGGATTGCTGAGGGCCTTGAAGGCGAGGACATGTTGTTTGAAAGTATCATTATTCGACATATTTCGAATCATAGAACTAATGTAGGAGTAGTGCAAGCCTTGCTAGCCATATTAGATCTGTTCTACTATTCATCTATCAACTGTGCTTATGCACACATTTTTCTGATCTATGTCATGTCTCTCGACATGTATAGTCTGCTAGATTGAGACATAGACTAAATACAACTTGAGTAATCGAAGGGAGCTGAATTTGAGCACACAACATGAGCGCCGCACGGTGGATCTGCCTGCCGTGGTTTTGGGGCTATCGGGCATCGTGGCCCTGGGCCTGTTTTTGCAACATGAGTTTGATCTGCGCCAGACCTTGCTGTTCTTTACCGGCCTGGGTCTGGGCTTTGCGCTGTTACAGGGGATGTTCGGCTTTACCGGTGGCTGGCGCAGATTTATCCGTGAGCGCGACAGTGTCGGTTTGCGAGCTCAGCTGCTATTGATCATGTTGAGTGCGGTACTGTTTTTCCCCCTGGTTGGCGGTGCCATCGAGGGTGTGCAGGTCTCCGGTGCCATGGGACAGGTAGGTATCTCGCTGTTGGTGGGGGCCTTTCTGTTTGGTATCGGTATGCAGCTGGGAGGGGGTTGTGGTTCCGGTACCCTCTTTACCGTCGGTCAGGGGCAGGTGGATATGCTCATCACGCTGGCCTTCTTTGTCATCGGCACCACGCTGGGCTCCGCCCATCTGGGCTGGTGGCTGTCGCTGCCAAATATGGGTAGCGTCTCACTGATCGAACAGTGGGGCTGGGCCCCGGCGCTACTGCTCAGCATCGCCGCACTGGTAATGCTCTATGTGGTGGTGAGACGGGTGGAGTACCGTAACAGCGGGGCGGTACACAGCCTGCAAAACACCGAGCGCCAGGGCAGTCTGCTGGAGCAGTTTATCTACGGTCCCTGGCCCCTGTGGTGGGCGGTTCTGGCGCTGACGGCACTGGGCCTGGCAACGCTGTTACTGGCGGGTTACCCCTGGTCCATCACCTTTGGTTTTGGCCTCTGGGGCAGCAAGATCTGGGCGGCCTTTGGCGGCGACCCCTCCGGCTGGGCCTACTGGGCCAGTGGCTATCCGGCCCAGGCGCTCAACAGCAGCGTGCTGGCGGATGCCACCTCGGTAATGAACTTCGGCATCATGCTCGGCGCACTGCTGGCGGCGGCACTGGCAGGCAAGTATGCCCCGGCAGGAAAGATCTCGCGCATGCGTCTGGTCTCGGCGGTGGTCGGTGGCCTGTTGCTGGGTTACGGTGC
>JAOUJT010000373.1 GCA_029883105.1 Gammaproteobacteria bacterium | reverse complement strand
GGAGTGGGAAGGCATGCGGAACTGGCAGGAGAGGGGGTTCATACTCTCAAGATGGTCGAGAAGTATCGTTCCTTTGATAAGGAGGCCTATCCTCTGTTCGAACTGTGTTCGTCTATCATCCAGCAAACTGAGCAGTGTCGGGAATATTTTAATCTCTATCTGCAAAGCCAAAAGAGTAGCATTGAATAGTATGAAACTCGTGATTATTAGCATTCAATTTGAACTGAAAGGATCATGACAATAACTCCACAACTTAAAGATCTGATGGCGATCATTATTCGTATCTCAGATGCTGAAATCTTGCCGCGCTTTACCCATGTCAGTGCCAGCACCAAGACCGATGGCAGTGTGGTAACCGAAGCAGATTTAATCACCCAACAATGCATAATCGATGCCCTGCACAAGGAGTGGCCCGATATCCCTCTGTTGGGTGAAGAGATGAGTGCAGCAGAACAACAGCATTTATTAAATACGGCGGACTATCTCTGGTGTCTGGACCCGCTGGATGGCACCACCAATTTTGCCTCCGGGGTACCTGTATTCTGTACCTCATTGGCGCTCTTGCATCAAGGACAAGCAATGCTCGGGATCATTTATGATCCGATTAAGCAAGAGTGTTTTGCCGCTGAATATGGAAAAGGGGCAACGCTTAACGGACAGCCATTGATGTTGGATCATACAGGGACAGATCTATCCGAATGTATCGCTGGTATCGATTTGAAACGTCTGGATTCTGATCTGGCATCCAGAGTTGCCATCATGCAACCCTTTCGCTCACAGCGTAATTTCGGTTCTGGTGCTCTGGACTGGGCCTGGCTGGCTTGTGGACGTATACAGCTCTATCTTCATGGCGGACAAAAGTTGTGGGACTACATGGCCGGTCAGTTGATTTTCCGTGAAGCGGGTGGCCACTGCAGTGATCTGGAAGGGGCACCTGTTGCCACGCAAAAACTGCTGGCACGCTCTGTGGTCGCCGCTGCCAATCAACAGCTATTTGATAACTGGTTAGGCTGGATACAAGAAAAAAAGCAGTAAAATGAAAAGCATTGCCTCTACTTACTTTGCATTTTGATATCTGCTTACTGATTTTGTCCTGTACTTTCTCGTATAATACAGATTCTTTGAGTTAATAGATTTAAGCATGCCTAAGCGTCCCAGTAATAGTGTCTCCAAAAAAAGTCGTCTAGATAAATCATGGCTGCGTTTCATTAAACCCCTGTTTATTGCAGCTACGGCTATGGCATGTTTTCTGTTTGCCTATACCCTATATTTGGATATACAGATTCGCAACCAGTTTGAGGGCAAGCGCTGGTCACTGCCGGCAAAGGTCTATGCTCGTCCTCTAGAGATCTACCCAGGTAAGAGCTTATTAAAAAATGAATTACTGGCAGAGTTGAGCAACCTGCAATACTTTCCCCAGACCGATGCAGCGGTAGCAGGCAGTTATGAAGACAATGGAAATGAACTCATTCTTCACACCCGACCATTTCGTTATTGGGATGGAGAGGAGTGGCAGCAGCGTATCCTGATTCGTTTTAGTGGTCAGCACATACATAGCATTGAAAACTTGACCGATGAGCTGCCTCGAGACTTGATCCGTTTAGACCCGGTTCGCATTGCCACCATATATCCTTCACACAAAGAAGACCGTGCATTACTGCGTCTGAATCAGGTGCCGCAAAAACTGATCGAGGCACTGATATCCATCGAGGATCGTGATTTCTATAATCACAATGGGATTTCCTTTCGCTCAATCGCCCGCGCCATGTTGGCCAACCTGAAAGCAGGACGCACTGTTCAGGGCGGCAGTACACTGACACAACAATTGGTGAAGAACTATTTTCTCAGCAATGAACAAACCCTGACACGCAAACTGAACGAGGCCATCATGGCCTGGCTACTGGATTTTCACTATCCCAAGGATGAGATACTGGAGGCCTATTTTAATGAAATATATTTGGGGCAGGATGGCAGTCGTGCGATCCATGGTGTGGGTATGGCCAGTCAATACTACTTTGGTCGCAATCCGCTGGAACTGGGACTGGAACATCAGGCACTGCTGATCGCGATCCTAAATGGACCATCATATTATAATCCTCGTCGCTTTCCTGAACGGGCCATAGAGAAGCGTAATCTGATCCTGAAGGTGATGCTGGAGCACGGTCTGATTACGCCTAACCAGGCCGAACAGTCAATGACGAAGCCCTTAGGTGTATTGCCACAACCCAAGTCCAGTATTAATCGTCAT
>JAOUJT010000372.1 GCA_029883105.1 Gammaproteobacteria bacterium | reverse complement strand
GGTGAATACTACGAGCCACCTATTGACCGAGTAGGTTTGGCAAAGTCCTATCCTGCGAACCCTCATCACGCCTCGGCGCTGCAGGTAAAACAAAACATCCTCACCAGTTGTTATAAGCCGCATCCATTATTAAGCCGATCTGACTTTTCAATGTGGGCATTGAATTATCTCATCTTCGGCGATTGCTTTATGGAGCGCATCGATAACATGTTTGGCAAGGCCATCAAGCTGAAACCATCGCCATCAAAATACACTCGTCGTGGCAAGAATGATCAGTTCTTCTTTGTTGAAGGCTGGAACAAAAAGCACACTTTTAATCCTGGCTCGATATGTCATCTCATGGAGCATGATATCAACCAGGAAATATATGGCGTTCCCTATTATCTCGCAGGACTACAGTCTGCCTGGTTAAACGAAGCGGCCACCCTCTTCCGTCGGCGCTACTACATAAACGGTTCGCATGCAGGCTTCATCATGTACATGACCGATACCATTCACGAAGAAGACGATATCACAAGTCTGCGCACTGCACTGAAGGAGGCAAAGGGTCCCGGCAACTTCAGGAACTTGTTTATGTATGCACCTGGTGGAAAGAAAGACGGCATTCAGATAATGCCTATTTCAGAGGTTCAGGCAAAGGATGAGTTTTTCAATATTAAAAATGTCAGTCGTGATGACGTGCTGGCATCCCACCGGGTACCGCTGGAGCTGATGAGTATTGTTCCTGCCAATGTCGGAGGCTTTGGTGATATCGAAAAGGTAAACAGGGTATTCAATCGCAATGAGCTGATCCCACTACAGACCAGACTGCGGGAACTTAATGACTGGCTAGGCCAGGAGGTGATCACCTTCGAGCCCTATACCATCGAATAAGAAGAAGGAGCGACGCCGGGGGTGCGCTAACACCCTCGACGACGCCTGACACGGTGAATAGACCACCGTTCCAAGCCAAGGCTCCCCACCGCTCGCGAACGGTGCGGGGAGTCTACTTGTAACAGTTTGTAACATCAATAGGAGTAATACCCGTGTCCAAACCTATATTCCCCTGGTTGGGAGGAAAGCGCCGTCTGGCGAAACACATACTGCCTTTAATCAATGGCCATAAGACCTACGTGGAGCCGTTCGCAGGCGGTGCGGCCATCTTCTTCATGAAGGAACCGTCTAAGGTAGAGGTGATCAACGACATAAACAGCGATGTGGTCAATCTCTATCGTGTGGTCAGACATCACCTGGATGAGTTTATTAACCACTTCCGCTGGTCACTGATCAGCAGAGAAGAATTCATGACCGCCAAGAAGGTGGACCCGTCTACGCTGACCGACATCCAACGTGCGGCCAGGTTCTACTTCCTGCAGAGAAACTCGTTTGGGGCAAAGGTTCAAGGTCAGAGCTTTGGTGTCGCACCATCTACCCCGCCAAAGTTCAACCTCACTAACATCGAGACGGATATAAGTCAGGCACACATGCGCCTGGCTAGAACCTACATAGAGAATCTGCCATGGCAGGAGATCATAAAGAAATATGATCGCCAGGAGACCATGTTCTATCTCGACCCACCGTACTGGGGAACAGAAGGCTACGGTGTAGACTTCCCGTTCGATAACTACGAACTGATGGCAGAGCTGGCCAGAACCATCCAGGGCCGCATGGTGATATCAGTCAACGACATCCCGGAGATGAGAAAGGTATTCGCCGGGCTGGAAATGGAAAGCCACACACTCAACCACACGCCTAGAGGTGGCGGAGGTGTGCCACGAGGGGAGCTGATCATACATAACTGGTAATAGACAGAAATATACACGCAATGGGCAATAATCTTTGCCTATATACATAAAAAAAGCCCGGTCAAATCGCCGGGCTTTTTCGTTTCAACTAATAAATAAAAGGCCTATCCGGGCATCCGCTCCCTGGCTACCTCTGCAGGGTTCACCTCCCCAGATGCTATCGCTGCCAGTGTGTCATCACTAATGATATTGATAATAGCCATACGTCGACGCTGAAGCTCCTGCTTCGCTAAATCTTGCCACCCATCAAAGCCTGCCATGTCTTCCAGTACCTTTGGATCACCCTTTGCTAGGCCTGTTAAGTAGTCGCCGAGGATCTGTTTTTGTTCGCTCATTTTTAACCCCTGTGTTGTTACAAACTGTAATGCCATTAACGCTCTCTTCCGCCACAACATCAAGCACTACCGACCCACCTCATCACCACTCATCACCCCGCGCGCGCAGTTTACCCCCCGCCACGCCTGCGG
>JAOUJT010000107.1 GCA_029883105.1 Gammaproteobacteria bacterium | reverse complement strand
TCTCTCTGCCGAGAACTTTGAACACATCATCCAGGACATCACCCACCACCGTTACTCAAAGATGGAGATGGCGGCTTTTCTGGTTGCCTCCGGCGAGAGTGGTCTGGATCGCGAAGAGATCCTCTCCCTGACCCAAGCCATGACTCACTCCGGGGAACGCATGGACTGGAAGCAGGATGTTGTGGTGGACAAGCATTGCATCGGTGGCATCCCCGGTAACCGTACCTCCATGCTGGTGGTACCCATCGTCGCCGCCCACGGTATGCTCATACCCAAAACCTCCAGCCGCGCAATTACCTCGCCCTCCGGCACCTCCGACACCATGGAGGTACTTGCACGGGTGGATCTTAAACCGAGTCAGTTACACGATATTGTGCGCCAGGAACGGGCCTGCCTGGCCTGGGGCGGCACCGCCAAACTGGCACCGGCAGATGACATCCTTATCTCGGTAGAGCGTCCCCTGGGCATCGACTCGCAAGGCCAGATGGTGGCCTCGATACTGTCGAAAAAGCTGGCAGCCGGTTCCACCCACCTGCTGATCGATATTCCTGTAGGACCCACCGCCAAGGTGCGTCACATGCGTGAGGCCCTGCAACTTCGAAAATTATTTGAATACATCGGAGACCGAGTAGGACTGCATCTGGAGGTGATCATCACCGATGGCAGCCAGCCTGTGGGACGCGGTATAGGTCCGATACTGGAGGCCAGGGATGTGATGCAGGTGCTGGAAAACAACCCGGATGCCCCCGCCGATCTGCGCCAAAAGGCCTTACGCCTGGCCGGACGTCTGTTGGAGTTTGATCCCGATGTACGTGGTGGCTATGGCTATACCATTGCCCGCGACATCCTCGATTCTGGTCGCGCCTTGAGCAAGATGAAGGCGATTATCGCCGCCCAGGGGGCCGCCAGTTCGCCAGCCAGTCTCGGTAAGCTCAGTTATGACGTGTTCGCCCCTGACAGTGGCTTTGTTACCGCCATCGATAATTTTCATCTCTCCCGCCTGGCGCGACTGGCCGGGGCGCCCATGGACAAGGGTGCCGGCGTGGATCTATTGAAGAAACTGGGTGAACGGGTAGAAAAGGGCGAGACCCTGTATCGGGTCTATGCCGAGTTCCAAACCGACTATGAATTCGCCTGTCGTTTTACCGAACAGTCCAGCGGTTATGAGATAGGCGAGGAGTCTGCCATCAGCCAAAGCTACCTGGAGATCTGATGCTGCTACTGGGATTTGCTGAATCCAGCCACCAGGCCCGAGCCATCGCCAGGCAGGCCGGTATCGATTACGCCGAGATCCAGGTTCACCATTTTCCTGATGGTGAGAGTCGCCTTACCCTGCCCACCTCGCTGCCCTCGCAGGTGGCGATCTATCGCAGCCTGGATCAGCCCAATAGCAAACTACTGGAACTGTTCCTGCTCAGTAGTGCCCTGCGCGAGGCCGGTGTGGAGGAGCTGATTCTAATCGCCCCCTATCTTTGTTATATGCGCCAGGATCGGGCCTTTGCAGAGGGAGAGGTGGTAAGCCAAAAACATCTGGGTAAACTCCTGGCCGCGCACTTCGATGGCCTGATCACCGTAGACCCACACCTGCATCGCACCCCGCAGCTAGCGCTGGCGGTACCGGTCAAACACGCCATCGCCCTGCATGCCACCGAGCCTATGGCTGAGTTCCTGCAACAAATGCCGGATACCCCTGTGTTATTAGGACCGGATGAGGAATCCCGTCAGTGGGTCGAGGAGATCGCACACCGACAAGGTCTGGAATTTGCTGTCGCCAACAAATTGCGCCATGGTGATCGTAAGGTGGAGATCCGTCTGCCCGAACTGGACTATCAGGACCGACATATTATCCTCGTAGATGATGTAGTCAGCAGTGGTCACACCATGGCAGAGGCCGCACGCGGTGTATTGCAAGCCGGGGCATCGACAGTAGATTGCCTGATGACCCACGCCCTGTTTGCCGAAGGTGCCGAGACCTTGTTACAAGAGGCTGGGATAGAACGCATCTATAGCACCGATGCCATCCCCCACCACAGCAATTGTCTGTCACTGGCACCTCTGCTGGCGCAGACCTTGCGTCCACTGCTGCGGGACAGCTAATGCAAAACCGTTACTCTCCGGGCCGTCTGGCGGCCGTCATCGTTTTGCTGGTGATGCTGGTCAGTTTTATTCAACTGGGCGCCCTGACCCTGGCCTTTTATAAACTGGGCCTGACCCCCGATTCGGCGCTGATGCTATTGTTTGCCTCGCTGCTAGGTAGCATCATTAACCTGCCCTTGCTGCGGATTAAGGCAGAAGCGCCAAAAGAAGCGCCCCAAATGCGGGTATTTGGTCTGCTACGCCCCTTACAACCCATCTTTAATGGCTATACCACCATTGCCATCAATATTGGCGGTGGCCTGCTCCCTTTGAGTTTTAGTCTCTACTTGATGGATCACTCGGTGGCCAACATGGCCGAATTTGGCTTAATCATCCTAATTATCAGCTCCATCAGCTATCTCATCAGCCGCCCAGTGCATGGTATCGGCATAGGTATGCCGGTATTTATTGCACCCATTAGTGCTGCTCTGCTGGCGGTGATCATTAATCCCGAACAGGCTGCCGCCCTGGCCTACAGTGGCGGCACCCTGGGGGTACTGATCGGTGCCGACTTGTTCCGCCTGAAAGACATCCGCAAGATGGGTACACCTATCGCCTCCATCGGCGGCGCTGGTACTTTTGATGGCATCTTTATTACCGGTATCATTGCGGTGTTATTAACCTGATGAGCAGGATCTATGGCCACAGAAGAAGATAAAAAAAGCATTCTGATTACCGGCTGTTCCAGTGGCATCGGTCTGTGCGTCGCCGAGGGACTACAACAACGCGGCTATCGCGTGTTTGCCACTGCGCGTTCGCTGGACGATGTAACAAAACTACAAGCGCTGGGACTAAATGCCCTGCAACTGGATCTGGACGATAGCTCGTCGATAACCCAGGCAGTTGAACAAATTTTGCAGCAGACAGGAGGGACACTATATGCCCTGTTTAATAACGCTGCGTATGGTCAACCCGGTGCGGTAGAGGATCTGAGCCGGGACGTTCTGCGTCGTCAATTTGAGACCAATCTGTTCGGTACCCATGAACTGACCCGTCAACTGATACCGGTAATGCGTAAACAGGGCTATGGACGCATCATCCAGAACAGTTCTGTTCTGGGTATGATGACCCTGCCCTATCGCGGAGCCTATGCTGCCAGCAAATTTGCACTCGAAGGGCTGAGTTGGACCCTGCGGCTGGAGTTAAAGGGCAGTGGTGTGAATATTTCTATGATAGAACCAGGCCCCATCAGTAGCGCATTTCGTAAAAATGCCTTTGCCAAATATCAGCAAAACATCGACAAAACACAGAGTTATCACCGCACGGTCTATGAGGGCATGGAACGCCGGCTGACCAAGGAGGGCCCCGCACAACCCTTCACTCTGCCACCAGAGGCGGTGCTGAAAAAAGTCATACACGCATTGGAAAGCAGACGCCCCCGGCTACACTATTTTGTGACTTTCCCAACCTATCTATTTGGTTTGCTTAACCGCATTCTGCCAGCACGAGCTGTAGACTGGGTATTACATAAAACCTCTGGGAATGAGAATAAATAATGAAGAAAATACTTATCAGCCTGCTGCTTCTATCTTTTGCCCCATCCGCACATGCCATCGTCAATGTCAGTGATCTGCATCTGACAGAATTTGAGCCTGGATTTAGCGGCGATGTTGCCGCAACGCTTGGCACTCTTAGTGGAAACAGCAGTCAACAGCAGTACGAACTGGGCACCAGTTTGCGATGGACTCAGACCACTCACTCCCACTTTTTACTCATGGACCGGAACTACGGCGAAAGCCAATCTACGCCTTATGTGGACAAGTCCTTCACCCACATGCGTAATATCTGGCAACGTAATTCCGGTTTTGCCTGGGAGCTATTCTTACAGACCGAACAGGATCAGTTTGCACGTTTGAGCGCTCGCCATCTGTTCGGTGCCGGTGCACGCTTCAGCTACCTGTTTGGCAAACAGGGAAAACTGCATCTGGGCAGTGGCCTGTTTCAGGAACAGGAAATACTGTTTGATCGTGACGGCACCGATGATGGTGGTACACAGGTGTTGAACCGTGCCAATATCTATCTGGTTTTGGAGATAAAACTGGATAAAAAACTGAAACTGGTGAGTAGTACCTACTTGCAGCCGGATCTTGATAATGCTGTAGACTATCGTCTTTTGGAACAGGCTTCATTGAAATACCAGCTTAACGAGGCGATGTCCTTAAAGCTAAGCCTGGATATCAAGCAGGACAATGCCCCGCCTCAGAAGGTGAAAACCACCGATAGCGGGCTGAAACTCGGTTTGGAATACAATTTCTAGTAGCTTTAATAAGAAAATGTTGACATAGTTCTAAAGTTTTCTATCTATTACACTGATAACTATAGATAACACAAATAATATACAAACGGATTATTGGGGGCCTAGACATTGAAGATTGCACTACTTGAAGATGATGCCGACACTGGGGCCATAATCAAACTTTGGCTGGATTCAGCCGGACATGAATGTAAGCACTACGAAACCGGTGAGCAATTCATCGATCATACTCATGGCAAAGGCTTTGATATGTACGTGCTGGACTGGATGTTGCCGGATATCAGTGGCATCGATGTACTGCGCTGGCTGCGAGACAATGTAGGCTGGGATGTGCCGGTACTATTTGTCACCGCACGCGACAGCGAAGAGGATATTGTCCATGCCCTGGAAACCGGTGCCGATGACTATATGGTCAAACCGGTTAAACAGAATGAACTCCTGGCCCGCATTACGGCCCTGGTCCGACGCATGAAAGGCTCCGTTGAGCAGACCTCACTGGAAGTACAGAGTATCGGGCCCTTCACCATCAACGGCGGGGAACGTTCTATCAGTCTCAATGGAGAATTGGTCGAGTTGACGCAGAAAGAATTCGATCTGGCCATCTATCTGTTGCACAACATCGGCCGACTGCTCTCCCGTGGTCATATCCTCGAAGAGGTTTGGGGCCGCTCTGCAGAGATCAATACCCGTACCGTAGACACCCATGTCAGTCGTCTGCGTAACAAGCTCAAGTTGATCCCGGAAAATGGCTGGCGCCTGAATGCCATCTATCAGCACGGATATCGTCTGGAACATATGGATGGTGGCGAGCCGCGAGTCGCCATTTAATAACCCTGCAGTTACCGGGTTTATGCCCGGTATACTACTCAATCCATCCATCTTTACTCACTGTGTTCTAATAACAAAATCCAAAAATAAACGAGACACAATGACCGACATTCGTTAACCCCTCCTTATCGTTGGCAGCATAGTCCGTAGCAGCACCGTATGAACCCCTGCAATACAAACAATTCAATCCTATGTTTAGACGTATAAATAACGCTATTCAGAAATTTTTTACGATGCGATAAAAACAGATACGACGCTACCTAAGATCTCGATATTGCTATCGACTATGATATATTCAAGCTAATATTGAATTCGCAAACTATTGGCCAGGTGAACGATATGAGTGAAAAATCCGTGTTAATTGTCGATGACAGTCGCGTCTCAAGAATGATGGTTAGTGCCATAATAAAAAGCCAAAACAAAGATTGGCACATTGAAGAAGCTGCTTCTGGCGATGAAGCTGTAGCAAAACTCAGTGAACTAAAACCGAATATAGCGATTATAGATTTTAATATGCCGGGCATAGACGGTTTACAACTGGCAGAAAAGATAAAACAAGAATCACCGGATACTGAGATCACACTGCTGACGGCTAATATTCAGGATAGTATTCGAGATAAAGCCGCTGCAATGGGAGTCGCTTTTGCAGGCAAACCTATTACAGAAGAAAAGATTATCGATATTATTTCGTCATAACAGCATGATTACCTTAAACGAGCTACAGCACGACACCCTCACCGAAATCATAAACATCGGCATGGGCAGTGCCGCCGCAGCGATGAGCATCATGGTCCGAGATGAAGTCAATATTAGCGTACCGGATATCAGCTTCAGTTCCATCGACACAATACAAGATAACCTAAGCGGGTTAGACACCAATGAACTAGCCTCTGTGCGTCAAGGCTTTGATGGTGAGTTGATGGGGGATGCTATGCTGCTGTTCCAGGGAGACAAAAGTCTGGAAATTGTTCGACTGTTACTGTCGAATACCATGACTATTGATAATAATGATTTCTCTGACTTCGAGCAGGAGGCACTAAGTGAAATTGGTAATATCATTCTTAATGCTGGACTCAGCGCCATTGCCAACACCTTAAAATTCACGGTTAACAGTTCCCTGCCCATCTACAAGCAGGGTAATTTGAATAAGCTCATGGCGCCTTCTGATCAAACACAAACCGTTCTAATTCTACGCGTTGATCTTAGTTTGGAAACGAAACAGATCAAAGGCTACGTCATCTATCTGATGGACATACAGTCCATAGATCTGCTGATCGAACATATTGATCGCTATATCAACAGTATCCCAAGTTAAATCGATGCATGAACAACTATTAACAAAAATAGCACTTAACACCGATATTGGCATTATTGTCCTAAATTCTGAAAAAACTATTGTACTTTGGAATAAGTGGATAGAAAAAACCTCTCGCCGAGCTTCCACTGAAACCATCGGCAAGAGTCTTAGCAAGGTTTTTCCTGAAACGATCGGTTCCCGCTTGGATCAAGCTATTTCTGGAGCCATCAACAGCGGTAATTCAGCCTTACTCTCCAGTGCCTGGAATCTCCATACCCTTCCTCTGTTTAAAACAGAGTCAACCGATACCCGCTTAATGCAATCGTTAATGATCAAGCCCATCTCCTTCGATGGCGAAAGCTATTGTCTGCTTGAGGTGTTTGACGTCACCAACAGTAATAATCGAGAGGCCTTGCTGCGAGAAAAAACCAGTGAATCGGTTCATGCTCTAAATGCGGCAGAAACCGCATCTAAAACCAAGACCGAGTATGTGTCTACTGTTAGCCATGAATTACGTACGCCGCTAACCTCCATTACTGGCGCACTGGGTTTAATCCTCGGTGGTGTGGTAGGAGAGATTCCAGAAAAAGCTCGAGGTCTGATCGAAGTGGCCAACTATAACACCACTCGTTTGTTGTCCATCATTAATGACCTGCTGGACATAGAAAAGATCGAAGCAGGAAAAATGGAGTTTATCTTTTCTCAGGTGGATCTAAACCAACTATGTTCCCAGGTGGTAGAACATAATCAAAACTATGCCCAATCGCATAATGTCCGCTTTGAGTGTCATCTTAATAAACGACCTATGCTGGTCTCTGCGGATACCCACCGCATCTCCCAGGTTCTTGCGAATCTACTGTCTAATGCTGCTAAATTTTCATTTGCGGATCATGCCGTCACTGTAACGCTAAATGAGATCGCAAATAAACATTGCCGGGTTGCCATACAAAACCATGGCAATGGAATTCCTGAAAGCTATCAAGAAACACTGTTCGAAAAGTTTACTCAGGTGCAAGGAAACCAGTCTGCGAGCAAGGGATCAGGGCTGGGCCTGAACATCTGTCGAGCCATCATCAATAAGCACGATGGCAATATCGGCTTTCACAGTATTTTGCATGACACCACGACATTCTTCTTTGATCTAAAACTGGTTGATTCCGCAAACTAACGTTTCACACCGATAGCAGCTGTATGACTATTGATCACATTAAGATAATTTGCCCGCTCCAGTGCAGCAGGATCATTGGAGTGCATATGGCTCAAACTACCACGTAACTGATTGACGGATTCATACTCATGACTATCCAGCCAGAGCTCAAGCTCCTGTTTCACCTTGGCCAAATACTCCGGCCCATGTTGTAACAAGACACTGCACAGTTGTACGATATCTGCCCCCGCCAGCAACGCCTTAATGCTGTCGTCGGCTGTATGAAATCCTCCGGTTACCGCCAGCGATAGACCTACCCGGCCATAGAGCATGGCTATCCAACGTATACGTAACAATGATTCAGTGGAAGATGAGTATTCCAAACTGGGTTTGATCTGCAAGGATTCCAGATCGATATCCGGTTGATAGAAACGATTAAACAACGAGACACCACTGGCACCGGCATCTTCCAGGTTAAGAATAAAATTAGGCAAGGCACTGATCTGTGAACCCAGCTTGAGGGTGATGGGTATTGATACTTGCTGTTTTAGCTCTGTTAACAATTCAATATATCTGAGCTCTACCTCGTAAGAGGTCTGCATGGCATCTGCGGCCACGTAATAGACATTCAATTCCAGGGCATCGGCACCCGCTGTCTGTAGCTCCTTACCATACTCCACCCAGCCATCCAGTGAGATACCATTCAAGCTGGCGATAACAGGTATAGAGAGATCACGCTTTAGCGTGGTGAGATGTTGCAGGTAATGCTCCATAACACCGGTATAATTATCCGCTGGCGGCAGGAAACCGTCTGCTTCTGCATGGCCCAGTTGTGCATGATCGGCAAAACGCAGCATCTGTTCCTGTTCGTGATGTATCTCTTCTTCAAACAGAGAATGCAACACAATAGCACCCGCACCAGCATCTTCCAGTCGCCGGA
The DNA here is from genome assembly GCA_029883105.1 of Gammaproteobacteria bacterium. Taxonomy (GTDB): domain Bacteria; phylum Pseudomonadota; class Gammaproteobacteria; order Thiohalospirales; family Thiohalospiraceae; genus JABURT01. Next base: position 513 of record JAOUJT010000107.1, on the reverse strand, counting down.
CCATATCCACATCTCGACTTAAGGGCGATGATGAGGGCACCAGCGGACTCGACAAGGCCAGCCCCAAATACTGACTCCGTAAATCAGCCATCCTTCTCCTCCACACTACTCACATATTCAATATTGTCCACAGACAAACCCGCCTCTTGCTGGTAATGGTGGTAGCGCTGGTTCACCTCGTGTTGTGCCTGTTGCAGGAAGGCCTCTGCCCGTTCGGGATGAGTGCGCCATAACATACTAAAACGGGTCTCACTCATGACATAGTCGCGGTACGGTATGGAGGGTTCCTTGGAATCCAGATGCAAAGGATTGTTTCCCTCCGCGATGCGTCGTGGATCATAACGTAGTAGCGGCCAGTGACCACTGTCCACCGCCAACTGTTGTTGCCGATGGTTGTTGGAGAGATCCACCCCATGAGCGATGCAGGGCGAATAGGCAATGATCAAGGAAGGACCGGGGAAGGACTCCGCCTCGATAAAGGCACGCAGGGTTTGTACATCCTTGGCACCATAG
>JAOUJT010000106.1 GCA_029883105.1 Gammaproteobacteria bacterium | reverse complement strand
GCAGGTGCGCGTGATGGGATCTTACGCCGATATTCTTAACAAGCTCTAAGCCCGATTTTCTCCTGTGGGGGCGACACGCTACTTGACAACAATACGTGCCGTAATGATAATGATTCGCATTACTATTACGTTTGGATGTTGCGTTATGTCACGAATTCTCTTTGTCTCTGTTTTGCTATCTTCAGCCCTGCTCTCTGCCTGCCAGTCCGAATCAGGGCCGTTGGCACCCCGGGGGGCGTTAACGGAAGAGGCCGAAATCGGTAAGTCCCTGTTTTTTGATACCCGCCTGTCCAATCCAGCAGGCCAATCCTGTGCCAGTTGTCATTCCCCACAGCATGGATTTGCCGAGCCAGACCAACATCTGCCGGTCTCCCAGGGGGCGAATCCGGCTCATTTTGGCAATCGCAATGCCCCGTCCACTGCCTATGCCGCCTTCAGTCCCGCCTTTTATTTTGCTCAGGAGGAGGGGCTATATATCGGTGGTCAGTTTGTCGATGGTCGTGCCGCCACACCAGAAGCTCAGGCCATACAACCCCTACTCAACCCCATTGAGATGAACAATGCCAATGCAGAAGCGGTGGTCAGCAAGGTCCGTCAGGCGGATTATGCAGAGCAGATTCGTCGGCACTATGGGGCGCAGGCACTGGATGATATCGACAGGGCGATGACGATCATCGGTCAGGCCATCACCGCCTATGAACGTAGCCAGGAGATGGTGCCATTCAGTTCCAAGTATGATCTCTATCTGGCTGGCAAGTTGTCGTTATCGACACAGGAGATGCGCGGGCTAAAGGTGTTCGAGTCGGAAAACAAGGGCAATTGTGCCGCCTGCCATCCCAACACGGCTGGCAAAAATGGGACTGCGCCACTGTTTACGGATTTTAGTTACGATAATCTTGGGGTGCCGGGGAATAAGGCCAACCCCTTCTACATGATGCCAGCCAGATATAACCCGGCTGCCAGTGCCTATGTGGATCGTGGTCTGGGTGAGGTGTTGAATAAACGATCCGAGGACGGTAAGTTTAAGGTGCCGAGCTTGCGTAATATCGCACTGACTGCACCCTATATGCACAATGGTGTGTTTGCCTCGTTGCAAGAGGTGGTCGAATTTTATAATAGTCGCGACACCGACAAACGCTGGGAAGAGCCCGAGGTCGCGGCAAATGTTAATGCTGAAGAGTTGGGTGATCTGAAACTCACCGAGCAGGAGCAGGCCGATCTTCTGGCCTTTCTGCAGACCCTTAGCGATGGTTATACAGGGCAGTGAGAACCGCATCGCAGTTTGATATGCGATTCAAGTTTCTTCGGCCGGCAACCGTTAAGTAGCAAATGATGATCAAATAAAAGGGACGAACGGAATGGAAGAAGAGAATTCTGATACACGCGAACTGTCGATAGAGTTTACCGGTAGTGGCAGTGAATACTTTGGCATCTGGATAGTAAATATTCTCCTCACCATACTCACACTGGGAATTTATACCGCCTGGGCCAAAGTCAGGACGCGTAAGTATTTTTATAATAATACCCGCATGGACGGCGCAATCTTTGACTACCATGCCAGTCCGATTGCGATTCTCAAGGGCTGGGCCATTGTAGTCGGGGTTTTGATCGTACAACAGGTGTTATCCAGTATTAATATCCTCTACGGTCTCGGCCTGTTACTGGCGATTATGGCCTTTATACCCTGGGCGATGGTGCGTTCACGGGTGTTTAATCTGTTGAATACCTCATACCGTAATGTACGTTTCTATTTTGAACGTGAGTACAAAGAGCTCTATACCATTTTTCTTATCGCGCCATTGCCGATTATCGTGGGCTATGGCTTGTTCTTCTATGTGGCCATCAGTGCCGAAAGTGCGGAAGTAACGCCAGACACCGGCATCATGGCATTAGCGGGTGTATTCATCTTGGCTGGCTTTGTCTTATTGCCTTACTACCTACACCGATTTTATTCCTTCATTATCACGCGTAGTTCTTTTGGTCGTACCCCTTTCGAAAACTGCTCTAGCGCAGGGGCCTTTTATTCCATCTATCTCAAGGCCTTCGGTCTGGGGTTATTGGTTGGCGTGGCGATGATGGTGGTGATGGGGGTGAGTGCTGGACTGGCGGATGTGGCCGATGGTGTAATCAGTGTAATCATGGGCGTTCTCGCTTTTGTTATATATCTCATTGGCATCTATTACGTCATCTATTTCATTGAAGCCACCAAGCTGAATGAGATCTGGGGTAAGACCAGCATCGACGGTAACCGTTTTATCAGCAAGCTGGAGCCCTGGGGTCTTATGTGGGTCATGCTCAGTAACACAGTACTTATCGTGATTACCCTGGGTATCTACATTCCCTGGGCGCATGTGCGTATGACGCGATACCGATTGAATCATCTGCTTATTGAAGTGACGGGTGATATGGATAATTATATTGCCAAGGGACATAAAGAGATGGGGGCGCTGGGAGCAGAGTTGGGCGATGCAATGGATTTTGAGATCTCTCTATGAGCGGTATAAGTGCCAACTATTACGACGGCCAATCCAGCAAGCGCCATGCGGTGAGTATCCAGTTGGATGCCAACGGCATGCTCTCTATACACGGTGATAGTCTGAGTGCCTGTTATCCGTTGGATGAGATCACCATGGCATATCGCATTGGCAAGCGTGTGCGCATGATCAAGCTAAGCGATGGTGCCAGTCTCGAAGCAGAGACAACGCCGGAGCTGGACGCCATACTGGACCAGACTAAGCAGCATAAGCATCAGGGCCTGGTACATCGCTTGGAAAGCAAGCTTAAGTACATCGTTATGGCTCTGTTGTTAACCATCGCCTTTGCCTTTGGGTTTCTTACCTGGGGTGTACCGGCGCTGGCAAAGAGCGTGGCTTTTTCCTTGCCTGTGGAGACACAGGACTATCTGGGCGAAGGCACCATGGAGGTGTTTGATGAGTACTTTATGCAGCCGAGCAAATTAGATAAGACCCGTCAGGCCGCAATCGAGAAACGTTTTCAGGCGCTTATCTCTGGACTGGATGAGCGTGACCGATACGAACTGTTATTCCGCGATAGTGAAAAGATGGGTGCCAACGCCTTCGCCCTGCCCTCTGGATCTATCGTGTTGACCGATCAATTTATCGCCCTGGCAGAAAATGAAAAAGAGATCGATTCGGTACTGGCGCATGAGATTGGTCATGTACATTTTCGACACTCGCTAAGGGGGGCGATACAGAGTTCATCGGCGGCAGTCTTGATCGCCCTGATGACCGGTGATGTTGCGTCTATGTCCAGCTTTGCGGCAACCCTGCCGACGTTGTTGGTGAACATGAATTATTCCCGTCAGTTTGAGACCGAGGCAGATAATTATGCCAAGCAGCTGATGAAAGAGAAGGGCATCGAGTTTTACCACTTTGCCAGGATACTCACACGTCTTACCGCTTCACACGATGTGGCTGATGATGATGACAGTCTGAACTTTCTCTCTTCCCATCCCTCAACGAAGGAGAGGATAAAAAGTTTTCAATAATAAAGGCCGCTGTGCAGCGGCCTTCTTCATGTGCCCTCATGTCGCTCATCGTAGATGATGTCGCCGACATTCCCGTGTGGCATACATCGTCTGCGTGATGCGCTTTGAGTGGCACATCGGCAGAGTACAGCGTCAATAAAAGTGCCAAAACAAGCCAGCGCGTAATATTAGCGAGTTAAGATATAGCGGCTGAATCTTGCAGGTATCATGGGGTAAATCAGCGCATGGCAACATCGCCTTATCGGCAAAATACACACGAGCAATGCAGAATAGAGTTTGGTACTATTGCGCAGATAACGAACAATAGCGAAAGAGAGTCAGTGAGTGGGGGCAAAGCATGGAACATGACTTTTGGCATGGTAAGTGGCAAAGGCAAGAGATTGGTTTCCACCAAAGCGAGATCAATCAGCATCTAATGAAACATTGGGTGAGTTTAGCGATACCGGAGAGCAGCAAGGTATTCGTACCCCTGTGTGGCAAAAGCCTGGATATGATCTGGTTGTTGGAAAAAGGCTATAAAGTAATAGGCGTAGAGTTGAGCCCCATCGCCGTCGAAGAGTTCTTTTCCGAGAATGACATTGTCGCCGAGGTGCGTGAAGAAGAACACTTCAGCGTCTACGAGCATGAAGGGCTAACGATATATCGTGGCGACATATTCCAACTCACGGAGCAGCATCTGGAAGGTGTCGACGTTGTCTATGATCGGGCCGCCCTGGTCGCCCTCTCCGATGAGCTGCGCAAGGACTACGTCCAGCATCTGGACAAGTTACTGCATGGCGAGCAGGATATGCTGTTAGTGGCGATGGAATACAAACAGGCACAAATGCCCGGCCCACCCTTTTCCATTATGGAAGCAGAGATACGGGACCTGTTCAGTGACAAGCATGACGTGCATCTGCTGGAAAGGTTTGATCTGTTACAGGTCGCGCCAATGTTTAAAGAGCGCGGACTGGATGAGCTGTACGAGGCGATCTATCACATCTCGTCGAAACAGTAGATAAAAACAGCCGGCATCATGTCGGCTGGTTTCTTTGCCGCCAGACACCCCTCATCGCTCGGGGATCTTACGTCCCTCACCAAAATCCAACAACCAAAACCGATCCTTGCTCACAGACGCCTTGTCTCGTGCCAGCGTCAGATCCAGAACGGGATCGTCTTGACCATCGTCGGCCAGACGGAAGGTGCCGTAGTGAATGCCAATGGAAAATTCACTGTGCAATTGCTGGTGGGCCAGCACGGCCTCGGCGGGGGAGATATGCACATCGGCCATAAACCAGCGCGGTTTGTAGGCGCCGATGGGTAACAGAGATAGACGCATGGCCCCAAAGCGTTCATACATTTGTGTAAAGTGCGGGCCCATTCCGGTATCACCGGCAAAATAGATGTTGCCCTCCGGAGCCTGAATCACATAACCCATCCACAGTCGTTGGTTTCGATCACCCAACCAGCGCATCGAGAAGTGTTGTGCGGGCACCCCATTGATCACCGTCGATTTCGATACAGCGAGTGTCTGCCACCAATCCAGTTCCTTAACACGCTTAATGCCCGCGTCCATAAGAATACTGCCATTACCAAGACCAACGATAAACAGTGGATCAAATTTTTCCGCTAAGCGTTTTAGGGTGGGTAGATCCATATGGTCATAATGGTTATGGCTGATAAGGACAATATCAATCTTTGGCAGATCGTCAAACCGAATCCCGGCGGGGCGGACTCGCGTAGGACCGGCCCAACTTACTGGCGAGGCCCGCTCCGACCAGATGGGATCGGTAATAATGTTCAGCTCTTTGGTTTGTAGCAATACTGTAGAGTGGTTAATAAAGGTGGCGTGAAGGGAGTTGCCTTGTGGCGGTGGCTTGGGACCATATTTCGCATCGCTAACGGTTTGCCATACACCGGGTTCGCGGTTAGACATCCAACTGAGAAAGTCACCGAAGCCGTGGCCCTGCAACGGCACTTGATTGCTAAAGACATCGCCATCATAGTGATCAGACACCGGCCCCTGGTAGCGTGCCGGGGTAACGCAGGATACGGATGCGCTAACGCAGACGATAAGCAGTGCGAATAACAAAAAACGTTTATAGCGCATATCATCTAATCCCTGTGTAATTACTGGTCATTCAGTTTATGCTAGGCTGAGATTTCACAACAGAAAAACACTGTAACATTATGGCGCATTTCATCAAGCAGATACTTTTTTTGGCTTTGATACAGAGTCTGGTGGGCTGTATGAGCACACCGACACTGGCCCCCATGGCCGATGTCCACTTGCACTACAACTGGGACCACGCGGAGGTGATCAGCGCAAGAGAAGCGGTAGAGACCTTGCGTGAAAATAATGTGCAACTGGCCGTGGTGTTCAGCGTCCCCTCAGAGCAGGCACGCCAGCTGGCCGAGGCCGGTGCAGGGTGGATCATCCCCTTCTATAGTCCCTATTACGATGCCGCGAATCGCTATGGCTGGTTTTATGATCCGAAAGTCGTCAGCAAGGCACGCAAGGCCCTGGCATCTGGTTACTATAAGGGACTGGGTGAAATACATCTGGTGTCTGGCCTGGGACCCAAACGTGATAACCCGGTGTTACAGGGATTGTTCAAACTGGCCGATGAGTTTAGTGTGCCGATAAATATTCATACCGATGCCTCCAACTATCGTTACCTGCTCCCTCTCTGTCAGCAATACCCCAGGGTACGTTTTATCTGGGCCCATGCCGGCGGCATCATGGGGCCAGAGGACATGCGTGGACTGTTTAGCGCATGCGACAACGTATGGGTCGAGTTCTCTGCCCGCGATCCCTGGCACTATGGCAACCTTACCGATAATAAAGGCCAGCTACTGGATGGCTGGGTCGATGTGATCACCGAGTATGCCGATAGATTTATGTTGGGCACCGATCCGGTATGGAACGCCCATCAGATGTATCGATGGTATGAGGCAGATGAAGGCTGGAGTCATTATACGCAATTGAATCGCTATCATCGGCAATGGATAAAACAACTGCCGGAGGCGGTGAAGAGCAAGCTGTTGTTGGCAAATGCCCAAAGGTTTTTTCTCGGAAAGAATGATAACCGGGATTAATATAATGCTAGTGGTGAACAATAAAGCCGACGAAGGTCGGCAATGCTGATCAATTAAGAGTTGAATAAGACGAGCAGCAGGATTTTTTATGTCTCTTTCAACCATTCTCACAAGCACTCGGGCCACTCAGCTCTCCATAGGTCGGCCCGTGGCCGAGATAAACGCGAATGGTGCGCACGGCACGCCCTATGACATAGGTCGGGCCCGTGGCCGACATGAGCCCCGAATGGCGCGCACGGCACACCCTATGACATAGGTCGGCCAATGGCCGACATAAATCCCGAATGGCGCGCACGGCACGCCCTATAACATAGGTCGTTCCGTGGCCGACATAAACGTCTAAGAATATTAGGCAATGGAACAACCCTTCCTTTTTTATCTTTTGCATTATGAATAATCACGGCGACGGATCTCTACAAGCATTCTTTCCAGTAACTTAGGATGCTTTAAAGCGACATTTTATAGCAATGCCTTGTCTTCACGGTGTTGTAATTGACTCAGTGAATTAACACGGGACTCTCGTGCCAGGGTAGCGTGATGAGGGGAGAGTTGTTTTGAAGCGTCCTTCCAATATGACCAGTCGAAGGAGTTGCACCATTCTGGACGCACTAAATGGCAAAGCAATGTCCGTATAGCATCCACGATCTGAGTAAATTGCCAGTCTTCTAGGCCATTTTGGCGGCCTAGCATGGTTAGACATTCAGTGAGATCATCTGCTGAGTGGTCGACAAGACGTTTATCAGAATAGTGCTTGATATACTGTTCTGCACGACGAACATACCAACGCTGTACTTCAGGTTTAATACCCAGATTACCCAGTGAAAATATGTAACGATCCCAGAATCTTTGAATAGAATCACGCGAACTATCTTTATTACCATCCATGGCTTCTTTCCTCATATAAAATGTGCTAATTTCGATGAATACGTCCTGTATTATGTATTGAAGTAGTCGGCACTATACAGATTCTCAAGATCGGGACTGTACGGAAGCTGTATAACACCGAAATTAGGGTGCTATACGGATTCCGTCTAATACACCGTTATACGTCAAAATTGGCAGAACAAAAATAATAGATGCTGAACAAATGTTAGGCACAAACAAAATGAACATTAGATAATAAATACAATATATAGGGACAATCATGGAAGCAGGAAAAAGAACTATACGGGATATCTTTAATAGAGGTAGAAATTTAGAAATACCTTTCTTTCAAAGAGCATACGTCTGGAACACAGAACAATGGCAACGATTTTTAGAAGATATGAGAATGGTTTCTATTTCAAAAAGACCATACTTTTTAGGTTCAGTTATTTTAAAGCAACAAGAAACAACTTCTAATAAAGATTCTATCTTAACGGTTATTGACGGACAGCAAAGGCTAACAACTTTGAATATTTTTCTTAAAGTCCTATGCCTCAAAACAAATGCTGATGGCGACTTCACAGAAACATTTAAAAAACAAAGAGATAAATCAATTATTCTACTTCATAATCATAATGACCAAAAATCATTTAATGAAGTTGTAAATCTTGAAGCCTCAAAAAGGTTTAATGACATATCCGAAAATGATAAAATTCTTGAAGCATATAATTACTTCGATTCGAATATAACAGAAGATGATTTATCCAACTCAATAGACTTTTTCAATATTCTTGATAACATTCTATTTGTAGGTATTGACCTCGGGTATGGAGAAGATGAGCAACAAATATTTGACACAATAAATTCACTTGGAGTTAGATTGACGACTGCTGAATTATTGAAGAATTATTTTTTCAAAAGGGATGAAATTGATAAGTATGATAAGTATTGGAAAAACATATTTGAAAAAGACGATGAAACAAAAGTCTACTGGGATAAAGAAATCACGACAGGTCGGCTAAAAAGAACCTTTATTGACTTGTTTTTCTATTCATATCTTCAAATTAAAATCCAGGAGCCAGAATTAAAAGTTAAAACAGATGATAAAATTGAATTTTCAAAAGTTGAAAACCTATTTGAGTCATACAAAAGATTTATTAGAGATTACAAATTAAATAGAATCGTTATTCTTGAGGAAATAAAAGAATATTCAATCTTGTTTAAAAACAACTTTGATTCTGAAGTCATCAATAACGAACTTACAGCAGAAAATGGAATTGAGAGAATAAACGCCATTATCTTCGGTCTTGAAACTTCAACGTTAATACCTTACACACTCTTTATATTAAAAAATATTCAAGATGAAAACCAAAGAAATAACCTTTTTTCTTTCATAGAAAGCTACGTAATGAAAAGAATGATTGTTAAAGCAACAACCAAAAACTACAATCAACTATTTACTGACAGGCTAATCTCAAACAAGGTTCTCTCAAAAGAGAAATTCATAAAATATTTAGAAAGCAAGAATGATAAGGTTAATTATTTGCCAAATAATACTGAGCTAAAATTAGGGTTTGAAAACTCAATTTTAATAAATAAGCAAGCAGCAGGAATCATTTACTTAATTGAATCTAAAATTAGAAATCGTGACAAGCAGGCAACTCAATTGTT
>JAOUJT010000105.1 GCA_029883105.1 Gammaproteobacteria bacterium | reverse complement strand
CATGTGGTGCGCTGCTTCGAGGACGATGATGTGGTACACGTCGCGGGCAAGGTTGATCCTTTGAGCGATGTAGAGATCATCAACACCGAGCTGGCCCTGGCGGACATGGAGAGCGTCGAAAAGGCCCTGCATCGCAACCAGAAGATCGCCAAGAGCGGTGATAAAGATGCCAAGGCGATGGTAGCGCTGTTGGAACGGGTGGTGCCTCACTTAGATGAGGGGAAGCCGGTACGTGCCATGGGCCTGGATGAGGATCAGACGAAGTTGCTCTATGAGCTGCACCTGCTGACTATCAAACCGACTATGTATATCGCCAACGTCTCTGATGATGGCTTCGAGAATAATCCCTTGCTGGACAAGCTTCGTGAGATGGCCGAGGCGGAAGGCGCTATTGTTGTGCCGGTGTGTGCCTCCATCGAAGCGGAATTGTCGGAAATGGAGCCCGAAGACAAGCTCGAATTTCTCGCCGAGATGGGACAGGATGAGCCGGGCCTGAACCGGGTTATCCGTGCCGGTTACTCGCTGTTGGGCCTACAGACCTATTTCACCGCTGGGGTGAAGGAAGTACGCGCCTGGACCATAAAGGTCGGTGCTACCGCTCCTGAGGCCGCTGGTGTCATTCACACCGACTTCCAGAAGGGCTTCATCCGTGCTGAAGTAACCGCCTATGACGACTTCATTCAGTACAAAGGTGAAGCGGGGGCCAAGGAGGCCGGTAAGCTGAGATTGGAAGGTAAGGATTACATTGTGAAAGATGGGGATGTGATGCATTTCCGCTTTAACGTGTGATCCACTCAGGAACATCACGCCTGGGCAATTAAGCCGGAATCCGGCTTGACAGAAGCGCGTAGAATCGAGAAAATGCGCGCTTCAAATTCGTGGCTACATAGCTCAGTTGGTTAGAGCACATCACTCATAATGATGGGGTCCCAGGTTCGAATCCCGGTGTAGCCACCATTTTCCCAGTCTTCAGTTCTACTTTTTCCCTTCCGTGGTATTCCCAATTTAATTTATTGATGGTGGGGTCCAAGGTGGTCGTCACTTTGTTCCGACCGCTAAAGCGTCGAATCCCGGTGTAGCCACCATTTTCCCACTCTTCAGTTCTACTTTTTCCCTTCCGTGGTATTCCCAATTTAATTTATTGATGGTGGGGTCCCAGGTGGTCGTCACTTTGTTCCGACCGCCAAAGCGTCGAATCCCGGTGTAGCCACCATTTTCCCAGTCTTCAGTTCTACTTTTTTCCTTCCGTGGGTATACCCAATTTAATTTAATGATTGGTTCCAAGGTTCTCGTCGCTATCGCTGCGAGCGCATACGTCGAATCCCGGTGTAGCCACCATTTCTATCTCAGTTTCGTTTCCCTATATAATTCAGATGAACCCACTTTAATTTATATGATGGGCTCAGGTGCTCGTCATTTCGTTCCGAGCGCTAAGCATCGACGGATGACCGCAGGGAAGCCGAACAGTGACACGCTAGTGGTACGGGACTTTTAGGCTGAAGGCTTTACCTGAGTAATCAACCCATGGCCACCATTTTTAGAGATTTAAATTTTCTTGCATAAGATCCATTTTTTTGAACCGCCCCGATTAATTTGAAAGACGCGGTGGTGGGGGCTTTATTTTGTTCCGGGCTCTACAGATCGACAAGGATTGTAAGGATACATAGGCGTGAGACGATAGTAGCACTAGACTTTTAGGGTGAGCGAAGAAAATGCATTGGTGAACTATCCAAATCATTTTGTTAAATTATTGTTCTCATCATAAATTTCAGACATATTCTATGACTTTTGGAGAAGACCGTCAGGGATGGTCGTAATGGAATGTTTAAATGTAAGATCTTACATTGTTCCATTTCAAACAGCTCAATGGTTGACTAAAAATATGACGAATAGTTGACTGTACGTAACACTGGACCGTAAGAGAGGATTCATATGCAAGTATGATATCTGTAGTGCCCGTTGATCTATTTGGTTCGGAATTCCGGTTTAAGTTGGAGTAGAACGGATAGTATTAAGGTGTTGTGATTATTTTGAGAGTAGATCTTTCAGTCGCTTTAGCAGGGAAATCGAATTAAAAGATTTTTGTAGACGGTTTTGATATAAATTACTACCAATAGTATCGGTATCTTTAATGTTTGAAAACCCACTGGCGATTTGGAGACTGTAAATTATTCTGTGTAAATGTCTGTTTCAAACATAGTCAATTAGTCGGTCTTCAAACTCAATCATAAAAAGTGTAGTAGTCGTGACTTGCTCTGACAGTTACAGTTTATTAGAAGCCTGTATTGTCAGATTAAGTCATGACTATTATATAATTCACCAGGATTAGTGGACCATTTTCTTCATCGGCATGTTAATCTTGCGTACAGGTGCCGATATCTCATGGCGGCTACCATCTTCGTATACAAGCGTAATAGATACTTTCTCGCCCGCTGTAAGGCCTTCTTTTAGGCCGATCAACATAACATGAAGACCGCCGGGTTTAAGGGTTGTTTTGCTATTGGCTGAGATGTCAATCTTATCGATACGACGCATCTTCATCATGCCACCCTCTTTAATGTGAGTATGCAGCTCAACAACCTTTGCAACCGAGCTCTCGGCACTGACGACAGCATGATTAACGCCACTATGATTCATTAATGTCATGAATGCCGCGCTATTGGGTTGTCCTGCTGGCACCTCACGAACGTGAGGGTTCTGAACCATAATCGCCTTGCTTGCAGTATCTGAGGCCATGGATGACGTAACTCCAAACAGCATAGATAGAACCAAACCAATTGAGCTTATGTAGTTTACAGGCTTCATCTTTCTCTCCTTCTTTCAATAATGTAATAAATATCTATGACTACACTCATTATGGTTACAGATAAGTGCGAATGGATTTAATAATGACAGACGCAGGAGTGCCATGTGCAAGTCTTTCCATCAATTTTCCGTCTTTCCCTATAACATAGGTTTCAGATGTATGGTCAACAGTGTAGTTAGTCGCGGAATCCTGAACTACCTTTTGATAGCCCACCCCATATAGTTTGGCTACGGATGAAATCTCTTCTTCACTTCCTGTAATACCGATGATCGATGGATGAAAATACTTTGTATAGTCCTTGAGTTGTGAAGGTGTGTCGCGTTGTGGATCAATACTGACAAACATCGGCCTTACCTGAGCGAGTTCTTGAGGCTCTAACTCATGCAGTGCGGCAGACAGTAAACTAAGAGAAGTTGGGCAGATATCCGGACACTAGGTATAGCCAAAATAAAGAATCACCACTTTGCCGTGAAGATCGGAAAGACTTACAGCACCTTCCGATGAATAGAGTGTAAAGTCACCGCCGCTTGGCGACTGCGATATGGTCATAACATTATGTTCAGGCTCCGTTGGCCAGAATAAAACGCCGAATAAGATAACCAAAGCAAGAATAAACAGTGTTATCGATTTCATTATTTTTACCTGCGTGTAGTATCAAAGAGGAATGATGTGCTGATGATGCCTTCTGGTGTCTGAATCAATAGATTGGCATTCCAGCTCATACGATTGCGCACGCAGACAGGCAGCATACCCTTTCCGCTAAACACGCCTGGGCTTGTCTGTTGCATGATGGATTTATTTATTCCCATATTCATGCCTATACTTTTAAAGTCCACAACAATCTTCTCGGATTTTAGATTATGTATTTCTACTTTAAGCTCAAGCGGCTTTAGCACCGGAATCGGTCTGGGCTCAATAGATAAAACAACCTCTGCTCCATCATTCAGCCTCAACACACATTCACTTTGATTCAGGTTGCATGAAGAATCCATCTCGCTATACAGTATGACCTCATCATTTGATTTATTAAATTTATATAAAGATGCCACCAACGAAGCCATTAAGACCATTGCCGCCAATATAATTATTACAAGATCTTTTCTTGCCATAGTCGTGTTTTTCTCATATTGCTTTTCAAGTCAGCGGACATATAAATAGTAAGCCCATCTTTGAGTTACTTCATATACCCATATTTGGGTGTGTGATTTCACACATATTTCTCAATATATGAGTAATATCAACCACCAAATAGATCGCCTTGGTATTATTTATGACCCTGCATACCGTGTTGCTTGTGTGAATCGACTATTTTTAGACGGGAAAGAAATTCGAGGCTAATGTCGGCATACTGGTTTAACTCTCCTCCATGCTCGTTAATGTAGGCTTCAGCCGCCAGTTTGTCTTTGAAGCTTGCCAGGGTTGGTCCCATGGCACCACTTTGGTCGTGATTGCTTACGTACCATGCCTGTTTGACGTTGATATAGTGATTGTCGTTGGGGGTATCCCAGGCGCTCGTTGCCATATCGTGTACAAAGGCTTCGCGTAGTATCGCCGGTGTTTCCGGCTGTAGTAACCAGTTAAACAGATCTGAGGTGGAGCAGAATTTCAGTGAGCTGTCCTGGTGTTTGATAAAGGCCTGTGCCTTGGGGCCGGGAAAACCGCTGATGGTCATGCCGCATACATGACAGCTATCGTCTGAGGTGATGGGGCTTAAGGAAGGCAGTTGTGTTGTTGTCTCTGTCTTGCCGCATGAACTAAATATAAGCGTGGCGAGGACAAGAACAATCATTTTACCGATATAATTATTTAGGATATTCATACTATTTCTCGCTTCGTTGTTTTAGATTCTACGTCGGTTAAAGAGCCATACTGACAGTAACAATGGTGCGATTACCCAGGTCATAAGTATGCCGGTCAATGCCAGAGGCTCAAACAGTTGACCACCACCCATATGGGCCAGACCAGCGTAGCTTCGTGCTGCCTCAAAGCCTGCCAGATTGGCGAGACGGAAGACATCGGTAGGATTCAGCAGCAATAGATAACTCAGCCATTCACCCCCTGATGCCCCCTTGTTTATCACCAAACTACCAAGTATGAGCATGTCAAATATTAGTACGAACCAAAACCAGAGCATTAATGCTATACCGGCGGCGCGTGCTTTTTCACTGACCATAACACTGGCCACATAGGCCATGGCAATAAATATCCAGCCAAGCAAGGTCGCTGTCAGTATAAAAAAGCCAAAGGATTTCCATAGTTCGGGGCTATTCAATTGCCCGGTTATTATGGCAACGAGTATGGCTGCACCACCAAAACCAAATAGTGTTGCACTGGCCATGATCGCTGCGTGACCTGAAAATTTACCAAGTAATAGTTGGCTGCGATTTATGGGGTAGGTGAGCAGTAATAGTAGGGTGCCTTGTTCATCTTCACCGATGATGGAGTCATAGGCCAACAACAGTGCGATCAATGGGATGAGAAAGATCGCCAGACTGGATAGACTGATAATTGTGGTCGCCAGGGAGGTAAAGCCGACAATGCCAGAGGCCGATGCGCCAAAATAGGAGAGGCCGATGGCGAGTATGGCAAACACCAGAGATATCGATAATACCCAGCGACTGCGAATACCATCCTGAAATTCCTTGCTCGCGATAATCAGGATCGCATTCATAGGTCTACCTCTGTTGGTTTCGGTTGGTTGTAGTGAGCATACAGTTGATCCAGACTGGGGCTTATAATCTCGATATCCTCAATAGTCGGCTCGGCCAGCAATATACGCATCAGCTCCAGCTTGCTATCTAGATGAGCAGTTAGCTCCAGGCGTTGCTCACTGATATGCTGAAAGTTTAATGCCCGTTTGCTAAGACGTGTAGCCCAGTCCACATCCGGCCACTGTCCACGGGCATGAACAGATATGGGAAGTTGAGCACGCAGACTCAGTTCGTTTATGGTTCCAACATCCAATAAGCGACCGCCGCCAAGGATGGCGACACGGTCGATGTAGCGTTCTATACCGGGAAGGACGTGGGAGGATAACAGCACCGATGTACCCTGCTGACGCAATATTTGCAACATCTCATAAAACTCAGCAGTGGCCGTAGGATCCAGTCCTGCGGTGGGCTCGTCCAGCAACAATAGTTTGGGATTACCCAGTAGTGCCTGGGCCATTCCCAGACGCTGACGCATGCCCTTGGAATAGGTACCTACGCGTCTGTCAGCGGCGTGGCTAAGTCCCACACGCTGGAGTAATTCCTTGCAGGTGGAGGTAGCGATGTCTTTGAGTTGAGCGAAATAATAGAGCACCTCACGGCCGGTCATCTGACTGTAGAAGCTGACATTTTCTGGTAGATAACCCATGCTACGTCTTAGTACATCGGCGTGTCGTCCTATGGGAGATTTACCCAATAATCTTACCTCGCCGCTGCTAGCGGTGATCACACCTAAAATGAGTTTCATGGTGGTGGTCTTACCCGCACCATTGTGGCCTAACAGGCCCAGGATCTCACCTTCACCGACACTCAGGTTAATATCATCAAGGGCATGAAAGTTTCCATAGTGCTTGCTTACGCCACGTAGTTCTATCACGGGCTTCATGGGGAGATTTCCTTTTTAAAAGGTGACAACATTAGCGGCATACTGTCGCGTACACCTTGTGGCCGTAGTACCGGGAAACGTTCTTGCACCCAGCGCAGAGTCTGTATTGCAGGACTATTCATCAGTACTCTGGCGATGGGATATTTCCAGAGTAATTTGTCTATGGCATCATTGGGCTCATAGTGTTTATCGCCTATGCCATTGGCATCCATGTCCCAGCCAAGATAATCACTCCAGTAATTACCTCTTCCATCCTTTGACCATTCCTGTAATACATTGGCCACATACTTTACCTGTACACGATTACCTATGAAGGCATTCCCGTAGACTGTGTTGTCCTCGGAACCGGCAGTTATATGGATGCCAATATCACTGTTTGAAAACTGATTGTCATGCAGGCTATTAAACTGAGAGTTATAGATAAATATCGCCTTTCCTTCTGCCCCCATGACGCTGCTACCTGATGCGGCTGAGGCACTACCAACCTGGGCATTGCTGATGCGATTATTGGCAATGGTGCTGTGAGTAATAAAATTCAATAACATGCCGTAATTTTTGTCATTGTCCGAGACATTATTCAGTACGGTAAGTCGCTTCGATTGCATGAGGGCATAACCGGTACGGGTGTTATAGGTATGATTCGAGGTCACTTCATTATCGTAGGAATACATATAGTGAACGCCATATCGCAGATCGTGTAAGACATTTGCATCGAGAATGTTATGGTTGCTGGTATCGATATAGATGCCGTCACGGGTTTCCCATACCTCATTGCCCTGTACCAATGCATGGGTGGTGGCATACATGTGTATACCATTGCCTCGATCCTGTGAACGACGGCTAGGCTCACCGTGTATACGGTTGTTCAATATCTTCGAGCCTTTGGTTGCATCGAGAAAGATCCCAAATGCGTTCCTATCGAGTCGATTATTGCTGATGATGATGTTGTTTGCTTGTGGATCGACAAATATACCGGCATTCATTTGCGTTAGGTTATGACCTGAATTTACTATTTGCAGGCCATGTATTGTCACATTGGGCGCACTCACACGGATGACATCACCCATGTCGTTACCATCAAGGATGGTTTCTGTCTCGCCCGTCAGGGTAATTGATCTGTCGATTTTCAGGT
The DNA here is from genome assembly GCA_029883105.1 of Gammaproteobacteria bacterium. Classification (GTDB taxonomy): domain Bacteria; phylum Pseudomonadota; class Gammaproteobacteria; order Thiohalospirales; family Thiohalospiraceae; genus JABURT01. Next base: position 1,592 of record JAOUJT010000105.1, on the reverse strand, counting down.
GGACAATATAATGCCCTGCCGTAAAGTGAACAGTGTCACCAGCAGATGCATTGGAAATAGTGGTTTGAATATTCGCCATATCAGGACTGACATGGTGTGTTGCTGCCTCGAGTAGCGTAAACGGTAAGCCAAGGCAGAGAAACATTAACAAGCGCAGTAAATAGTATTTCAAGGTATTTATTCTTAGGATTGTTTAAAAGGAAGACGGCTGCACTAGTATGCAGCCGTCTAACAATATTACGCTTTAACCAGCATCCGGCCACGCATTTCCATATGTAGAGCGTGACAGAACCAATGGCAATAATACCAATGCACGCCGGGTTGATCCGCCATGAAGGTTACCGAAGAGGTCTGCTGTGGTCCAATTTCCATGGTGACACCATGATTGACCATAACAAAGCCATGGGTAACATCCTCTATCTGATCGAGATTGGTGACAGTGACTGTAACTTCATCGCCCTTGTTGACAGTAAACTCATTCATTCCGAAGTTAGGTGCTACGGATGTCATGTAGACACGCACCTTATTTCCGTCACGGATAACTTTATTATCTTTCTCAAGGGTGATGCCATCCTTCTTGGCCAAGGCACTTGTTGTTGCGAAGAAGGGATCATCACGTTTCCAAATCTTCAGGGTGTTCATTTTACTGCGATGGACAATCATACAGTCATGGGGTTCTGCATAGGTGGGTCCATCATGAACCAGTTTCATGGTATCACCGGAGATATCGATCAGCTGATCGTTCTCTGGATGCAGCGGGCCGACCGGCAGGAATCGATCCTTGGAGAACTTACATAATGCTACCAGCCATTTACCATCTGCATCGCGGGTTTCACCCATCGACGTATGATTATGGCCGGGCTGATACTGTACATCCAGTTTCTGTTTTATGTAGTCAACCTTTTCGCCCTGGTAGGCACGAATTGCATCTTCCACATTCCACTTGGCAATCTGACTGTCTATGAACAGGGTGGTATAGGCATTGCCCCGACCGTCAAAGGCCGTGTGCAAGGGGCCCAGCCCCAATTCTGGCTCAGCTACCACCACATCTCTAGGCCCTTTCAGTTTGCCAGCAAAGAGATCATCCAGCTTGTCGATGGAGATGATGGTTACCGTTGGTGAAAGCTTACCATTGGCAACAAAGTATTTCCCATCAGGCGAAGTATTCAAACCATGAGGGCTCTTTGGAACAGGGATGTAGGCGGTCAAATCAGAACCGTGTGTACCATCAAGAACCGGAACCTTGGAACTGCCCAGGGTGGTGAACTTACCAGCCTTGATCGCCGCTTCAATACGGGGAATATTGAATACTACCGCCCAGTCACGCTCTGCTCGCATGCTACCAGCCAGATCTGTCGCACCTTCTGAGTTGTAACAGGTGGAACAGGCGTAGGTACCTTTGTAATCGGCATCTGTGTTATCGAGGTTGCCATCTACGACAACTTGCCATGCCACTTCCATGGTCTCTGCATCGATAGCATTAAACATGGTTCGGTACTTGCTAGGATCATTGAGATGGCGCCCATCATTGGGATGCGGGATACGATACTCAGCGTTACAGAAGACATATTTGGTAAAAGGGACCTTCTGTA
>JAOUJT010000104.1 GCA_029883105.1 Gammaproteobacteria bacterium | reverse complement strand
TCCAAACTGACTATGAACGAATCAGACACTATTTTTCGTATGGCCAGACAAAAACACCCACAGGCATACCTGGATACCGCTGGCACCAAGGAGTCTCTAAGCAGTCATGAAATGGTCAGCGTGACGGACAGACCGTTTGAATTTTTGATGAATGCATTACGTCTGATTGATGGTGTAGAGGCAGAACTCTTTACACAGAGGACGATGCTTGAACTTGCAGTTGCTTCTGAGGCTATATCACAAGCACAAGAGACAGGCTTGTTAATGCAAGATAATAGACGTATACAGGCATCTACTACAGGCCTGAACTACTTAAACAATTTACTGGAATATTTCCTACCAAAATAGACCGCCCACTATGACCACCTATCAACCCATAGATTGCGAACGACACTCGCAGCTTGAATTGCACATATTGCATCAGGACAGACTCATGATTGAGTGGATTGATGACAGGACGAACTTTCATCAAGAGTCTATCTCTGCGTCTGACATTCGAAGCATTAAAGGTGACGGCGAATATCTTATCTTTAAGGATCAGAATGGAAACGAGAGGCAGCTACGATTGGATAAGCTGCTATCATTTATTACAATAGCATAGATTTCCTCATGGACCAGTGCTGAATTCATTAACCAGATGGACTAATTTATATGTTGCGAACAATCCTACATTTTTTTTTGTATTAAACCTATTCAAAGATACTGTAAAATGCAGCCATTCTAAGTAAGCGAGAGAAATATGAAACGTTCAATTTCTATAAGTGTAGTCTTCTTTATTTTATTTTCACCAGCGATCTATGCCAGCCAGATGTTGATCGATATTGACTGGCTGATTCAACACAAAAATGATAAAGACATCGTAATTGTTGATATGAGCAGTGATTACACACAGTATCAGCGCTTCCATATTCCAGGGGCTAGATACCTTTCCTACTCGATGATGAATCAGGCAGGCAAAGACCGTGTCTCCTATGCTATCCAACCGCAGCAACTGCAGCAGCTTTTGGGCTATCAGGGTATCAAACGAGATAGTCACATCATTATTTACGATGATATGGGAGGTCTTAATGCCAGCAGATTCTATTGGCAGTTGGAGCAAATCAATCATCCGAAGGTGTCTGTATTGAACGGCGGACTGGTTAGCTGGATCAGACAGGGACATCCCGTTAGCGGCGAGATTATAGAACCCAGAAAGGTCAACTACGTGGCCAAAAACATTAACACCGTTAATCTTGCAACATTGGATGATGTATTGAAGTCTTCAAACTCAGCATCCCTGCTAGATGCCCGATCCACGGAAGAGTATGTGGGAAATCCTCGTTACAAACGCAGCGGTCATGTACCGGGGGCAATTTCTTACTCTTGGGACAACAGTGTAGATTTTGACAAGGCCTTTACACTGAAAAACAAAAAACAGATCGCATCTTTACTCAAGCAGGCTGGATTAAGTGAGGATAAGAACAAACCGGTTATCGCCTATTGTCGCTCAGGTCATCGCGCAGCACACGCCTATTTTACATTGAAGCTACTAGGCTATAAAAATATCAAACTCTATGATGGTTCAATTGCCGAGTATGAACGGACAAATTCAGCACCACTTAAAATTGGTAAGCAACCCTAACTAAACAAGTTTGTTTTTATTAATAAATTCGTTCAGGCACATTCGTGCCTGCTCGTCTACCTCGACAAAATTCAATGCGACGGTCATAAAATCCTGAGAGTCTTTCGCATTGGATTTATCGGTATCCAATCGAATGACCGAACCACTTAACCGAATATTGTTTTCTGAAAGTTTCATATTCAAAGGGATCTCATCGTACAGATATAATCCGCCTTTCAATAGCGGCGAACGCAATAGACAACCGGACAAGGAAACATTTACGATAGTGGTGTTATATTTCTTCCCATCTGTTGCCTCGATTTCAACAATATATTCATCTGATGGACTTATACGAACACTTCTGTTCAATTGTTTTAGATTGGTGAAACGTTTTAATTTTTCCAGTAACTTAGCAGGACTAAATGGTTTGGCGATATAGTCTGATATACCTGCCGAAACCGCCTCGACCAGAGACTCTTTATCGGCGCGTGCACTCATAAGAATAAATGGCACTTCTGAATTTTCTTTCCGTTTCCTAACTTCTTCCAATAGATCCAGACCACTAATATTGGGCATTTCCCAATCACTAATCACCCAATCCAAGTGCTCTTCTCTTATAATATCTAGCGCTTCTTTACTATCAGTGCAGGATATAACATTCCCGAACTTCAACTGTTCTTTTAGCATTCGACAAACGATGGATACAATCTGTTTTGACGGATCAACCACCAGAACCACATCTTTTTCGAACATATCAATTCCCATTAAATATTTTTATAATGTACAGACAAGGATAGTTATTCATGATCTTACGGAACGGTGAATGACAAAGACTATCAGTTGCCTTTAATTTGTGCTTCTAGCCGGCTAATCATAGAGTTCAGGCAGTCTTCAACGGTTGGGCGCAAACGAGAATAGCTATCTTCCAATTCTTTGGATGTGAAAGACTCTTTCACGATGCCATTCTCTACCAGTACGTTTAGAGTGTGGTTGTCCAGTTTAGGGTCCAGCTTACCTAAATCCCAGGTTATCGTCACCACCTCTCGCCCCTGAGCCTGCAGTAACTGCGCCACCCTTTTTTCGATCTGTACGGCACCTTGTTGTTGTTGTTTTAGCTGTAATATGCTCATTATTATAAACCTGTCTATGGATTCTTTGCAGAAGCATCTCGAGACTATCTGCCGCTATTTTCTCTGCCAATTCGTACTGCTAAGACGTCACATTCAGCGTGATGCAAGACAGCATTTGAGGTTGAACCCAATAAACGGGAAAAACCGTGACGACCATGGGTGCCGACAATAATCAAATCAACATTATCTGTATGGGCATGATGTAAAATTACTGATTTCGTAGCCCCAATATCTACTTTTAGATCCCATTCGCTGATCTGATTTTCTCGACCCAATTCGTTCAGTCTTTGCTTTGCCTGCTCGACCATCTGCTGTTCCAATCCTTCGGGAAACGCCGAAGGTAACTCATACGGTGGCATCGCCATAATAGGTTCTACCACATGCAACAGACTGATTCTTGTTTTAGCGGGTTCCGATAGCTGCAATGCTTTTTGACATAGGTAGCCAGCCTCATGGCTCATATCCACAGCAACCAATATGTGATTATACGACATTTCTCATTTCTCCCGGAGGATCATACATGGGCCACACTTGTATAATCCTAGCAACCATAGCGTATTCAGGAAACGGCTACTAGTAACTATGTCGGACAGTTGGCGGGAAAACTTCAATGCCTAGATCAATACATAGTACACAGAAAATTCATCCTTCCGACGAAATATATTAGTCATAAGGGTTATAAAAGCGCGTGACCAACGCCAAGAGCTAGTGTTAGCTGGCCACCTGGTAGTATTTGGCCATCGCTCCCATAGTATAGACTTGGGTAAAACCCAATGCTAATAAGACCTCTGCTGCTTTGCGGCTCTTGGCACCATTGTCACAATACAACAGGATGGGCGTTTCTCGCTCCAATACCTTGGCTGGCTTAAGCTTGGGCCAGGGTAGGTTCATAGCTCCCGGCAGTGCTCCCTCCTCAAACTCCTCTGCGCTCCTGACATCCAATACCAGCATATCACCGTCATCAATATGGCATCGGGCCTCTGCACCACTCAACCTTATCACCAGGGCATCTGTATTCATCTTCGTGTAAGTTTCAAGGATACAGAATTAATGCAATAACGTAGTCCGGTAGGCTCAGGCCCATCGGGAAAGACATGGCCTAGGTGTGCACCGCAATGGGCACAATGCACCTCGGTTCGGCTCATACCATGACGGGTATCGATTGTGGTCTCAACATTGCCTGAATCAACAACATCCCAAAAACTGGGCCAGCCCGTACCGGAATTATACTTGCTGGCAGAGTCAAATAACTCTGCATCACAACAGCCGCAGTGGTATACACCATCAAGCTTACTATCGTGATATTCCCCACTAAATGCGGGCTCGGTACCATGCTCTCTACAGACACGATACTGCTCGGAACTAAGCGTATTACGCCATTCACCATCGGTTTTATCTATTTTTTTGTCTTTATTAACCATTGTTCACAATTCACCCTTGAATATCCGTACCCTATAGGACGATATTGATACTAGACCAAGCGTCACGGAGTATCAGACTATGATTTCAAACCATTTAGGCAGTGCTTATCCTTCCCCTACCTCGGCCGAGTTTGTGCAGGATTACCAAGAACTTGTCAAAACACGTATGAAGATCACTCAGCAATCAGCCAAATCTTATGAGGACAAGATACAACGCAATATCGACCCGAAGCTAACCGAAATATTTAACCAGGAGGCAAAAACCGCGATTGATCTCTATGCCTAAACAACAGAGATCAAAAACATCACAAACAACACCACCAGCAATAAAGGAAACAATAAACCTTTCCAGTCGTCAGAGCTGGCCATTGGGCTATCTTTCATACGCTGCTTCATACCGGGAAAGAATAAGACAATAGCCAGAATCGCAATTATCCCCAATATCACCGACTCAAATGTTTCCATTAACCACTCCTAATTCAAAATATAATGCTCATCAAACCTAACGGATGATGTGTGATAGCAACACTGACAATAAAACCAAAACACAACATTGCAAGCATATATAGCCACCATCGTTGCGTATTGCTTCTCGCCTTACGCATAAAGAGTAAGCCTAAAATAATATAGAGCAAAAGAAATACAAGCTTAACGCTTAGCCAATCATTTACCACTGGGTATTGTTTGATTTGAAAACACATTGCTATCGCACTAAACAACAGGAGACTGTCATTGATGTGCGGCATAACAAGTAACAAACGTCTTTTACGCCATCCAGCCTCGGTGACAAGACCATAAGCACGTATATTGAATAATATGATGCTTATTACTACAGTACTTACATGTATACCAAGAAGCATGCGTTACTCACTTTTATCTGACAGAAAAAATCAAGTTACTCCTAGTTAATCCCTAAAGTTTGTAAACTGTATAGGCATATCCAATTCTTCAGACTTTAGCATGGCCATAACCTGTTGCAGATCATCTCGCTTTTTACCCGTAACTCGAACTTGTTCTCCCTGTATTTGCGCTTGCACCTTCATTTTCTTTTCTTTAATTATTTTAATAATCTTTTTTGCTAATTCTTTGTCTATACCTTCCCGTAAAAGCAATTCCTGCTTCGCGGTCTTTACCTGCACCACCGCTTCCCCAGGCTCCAGACAACCAATTTCTATGCCTCGCTTAATCAGTTTTCCATACAAGATTTCTCGCATCTGCTTAAGCTGAAAATCAGTTTCTGCCATTAAAGTGACACTGGTATCTGACAAGGTGAAATTTGCATCGCAGCCTTTAAAATCAAATCGTGTAGTTACTTCACGGTTGGCCTGATCTATGGCATTTCTGGCTTCGTGTTTGTCCAATTCTGAAACAATATCAAATGAGGGCATCATTGTTACTCTTTAATTAGATCCATAATTCCAAAGGTTCTGTTTTCACCAGCGCCTTTAAAATATCCCGATGGGTAATAATACCTGCCAATTCCCCCTGCTTGTCAAGAATTGGGACCGCACCAATATGACGTTCATACATTACTTTCGCTAGCTCATGTATGTCTGTATCGATGCTTGCACTGAGAATTGGACTACTCATCAACTGTGAAACGAACTGTATTTGTGCATGGCTATTAATGAGAGGAGGTAATCCTCCGATGTCGGTTGCAGACATCATGAAGTCATGCTCTGTTACCATTCCCACCAACAAACCATCATTTTCGCTAATCACTGGCAGATGACGAAATTCATGCTCCTCAAGGAGATTCCATGCAGCTGAGAGCAACAGTTTATCTGATACCGTCACCACCGAGTTGGTCATGATCTGAGAAGCATAGATCGCTTTTTCACGTTCATGCGATAGTTCTGCCGTAGCTCGATAGGTTTGTTGGGCCTGTTTTGCATGAGCCTGATGTTCTGCCAAGTCAGCACTGACAGGTTTGTCCAATTCTTCGACCTTTTTGGCCGGACTTACCTCTTCCACCGTACGTAATGGAAATAGGTTCTCAAGACTGACATTATCCCGTAATCCGGGTCCAACGATTATATAGGTCATGATTTTGCCATAGCCATGCGATTTGTAGAGGTATCCATTTGGGATCAGTATCTCTCATTCACTGCGCCTAGATCTATATAAAACGCACTATTTTTTCCTTATAATTGGCCCACCATTAGCTCATCAGGTAAAGATAACGTGATCGATTTTCTGCAAAGTCCAGGTCCCAGAGAGCGCCAGCTACAACGTGCACATAATAATCCGCTATTTGAACATTTTGGAGCGGTTACCCAGCAACAGCTGGAACAAGCACGACATCTGGATTATGCCGATCTGGAAACCTATATCGAACAATTCCAAACGGGTGTCGAAGCAGCAGTGAATCTCAAACCACAAGCCGATGCAGACGATGTGCTGGCACTTAAAGCCAAAATGGAAGCGCTGTATACGCAGGCCTGCGGTATCCAGGGCGAACGCAGCAAGTACAAAAATGCCCTAAAACAGCTAATGGAGCTTATTTCCCGTTCGCTGATTAGTGCAGCAAATAATGATTCTGAAGCAATGGATAAGATAAATGATGATCTGGAGGCGACGGAGCTACATTTACGTATCAGTGAATCTTTGCTGGCAGCCGACATAATTAATCCTAATGAAGTGATACATCAAGACCAACTTGCCAGCAGTATGTTAAGTAGTAGTGAAGAAGAATTGGCCAGTGCATTACTGATCTTCGCTCCAGAGCAGTTACAAGGGATTGCAAACAACGCCGCAATGCTACTGAAAGAAAAAGAGTATGACAAAACAGAACATTCGCACGTATACCAACGTCTAGAACAAATACATCAGTGGATGTCCAGTCTGTCGCAGGAGTAATATCCTTCGATATTTTCAAACGCCTTATTTACGTTCGATCAATATACCAAGGAGGGTAAAGCTGAATATCAAAAACAATAAAAGTATGCCAGGACTTAAGGAATACAGCAGCTTAGCCAAAGAAGGACTTATAAACGTAATCATGAAACCATAGACAAATGTAAATAGCAGCACATAAATACCTATACGAAAAACAAAATTCAAACCTTTTATTAATCGCTTAAGCTTACTATGTATATAACTATCCACAACGACAAGTGAACATGTAACGAGAATAATGGATATCTGCATGACATAGGGCTTAATGAGCGCAGAAAAATTTAACATCAAAGACTGCATACTGACTCCTATCGCATTTATATAACATGAACCTACCTGAAGAACTCAAACAACTGATATCCCAACATTCCACACCAACATGGGCGAACTGGCTTGCTCAGGATCAAAATGGTAAATGGTGGTGGTATCAGGTCGAACCTTTACGGCATCACTGCGGCTGGTATGAGAATGAAATTGGTATGTATAAGTTACTCGGGGCTAGCGGTATAAATAGTAACTGGCAACATCAGCTATATCGATTAAAAGATTATCAGGCCGATTAAAAAATGTATGAAAAAATACCCACCGTAGACATAATCAAAAGAAATATTAGATGCACTCGATAGCTATCACTACGACGGCGATGCCTCATATTATTAATCAACAAACCAATAAGACTGGCAAAGAAACCCAGTACCATCAAAATAAAAACGTAATTCAACAGTTCATCATTCCAGCCAAAACTAAAATATCTTGACCTGGAATCAACTCTACTCATCATGTTTTCCATCTGTTGTGGTTTTGCCTTATCTAACACCAACAAAGCCACCAGCATTAAAAACCAACCAGTCAAGCCCAGCCACAACATGACTTTCATCAAGCTATCACTACCGCTGCGACGCTCTACGCGTTTGTCATGCCCTCGATTATCCATAAACTATAAAATCATCCTATGCTATTCGTCTAGATTCGCATGCCACAAAAGCAAACCGTTTTTATATATGTCAGTCACACGAGCAAAAGGGACCCAGGTGGGTTCTCGCTCTTCCGTTTTTAACATAAAGGCTTCAGTGTTTTTATCTCCGAAATCAATATTATTAAAGGAAACAACCACCGGCTTTACCAATCCTTCAGGAATAAAACCGACTTCGATCTTAAATTTAATGTGTTCTTCATTCCAACGGATCTGATTCAGAAGTTCTGCAATATCATCTTTTTGACGCATATAGTTAGCCTCGATACTGATTAACAAGCTCTGGTCCATATGGAGATACATTGGCGCTATTAACTATAACAGGATTAAGGTTAAAAATAGAAGAGTCCTGCTAGCACCAACTGGTTTCACTTTTTGGCTTGTTCAGTATCTCCAATACATTAACTTCGATGATACGATAGCCAACATTACCATAGAGCTTCTGCCGACCTTCATTGAGGATATAGCTAGGACTGCCCTCAACCTTAAACTCATCGCGCAGCTCAATGTCTCGACACAGCTCGGCCATTGCCTCACCATTGTGCATTTGCTCAACGATAGTATCTTCTGGCAGCGACAATGAACGCGCGATATCCAGTTGTACGTCTAGTAGTGCGACATCTTTCGCATCACGAAAAAAGGCCAGCCGCGTACGCCAAACAAGCTCCTCAAAGATCGACTTTCCGTCGTATTGTTCCTGCTTATCTGACGGGATGATTCCTTTGTCTTGCAGTAATTGCACGGATTTCAAAAAAAAGTGGCAAGAAGCAGAGGTTCTGGGGGCATTTTGTTTCCATACATCCGCATGTAGATGTACATATGGATAGGCCTCACAGACCTCATGCGTATGTTTGCTAAAGCCGTCAAATCCACCTTTGTCCTTCCAGCCTTCGCCTATACGATTGGCTGTACAACCAAAGATGGGAATAAAATGGTAACTAACATCTACATCGTCGCCGAACTGTTTGATCAATTCATCCAACCTTATTTGCGCCAAATAAGCCCAAACACATAAAACATCGGTAAAATAATGAATGCGAATAGCCGGTGTAGTCATCAGGTAAATACCCCTATGTGTAAATCATTGAGTACGTGAGTCCATTTAAGCTATGACACGAACAATGACAGATTTAACA